>SKRJ01000330.1 GCA_007118555.1 Anaerolineae bacterium
CTGATGAGGCCAGGGGTTCGAGTCCCCTCAGCTCCATCACCCGAACCGCAGGGCCCTGCTCTATACAGGAGCCGTGAGGCTGCCAGATCCGGCGGGTTCCGATGCGGGATCTGGGTGATCGGGAACTCGGGGCTGTAGCTCAGTTGGGAGAGCGCTTGAATGGCATTCAAGAGGTCAGGGGT
Source organism: Anaerolineae bacterium (assembly GCA_007118555.1). Lineage (GTDB taxonomy): Bacteria > Chloroflexota > Anaerolineae > UBA1429 > UBA1429 > UBA1429. The sequence continues at coordinate 183 of SKRJ01000330.1, forward strand.
TCGACTCCCCTCAGCTCCACCTGCCAGGTAACGTATCGAGAACAGGTAGGCGCAAAACCCCCTTGCCCTTGGGCCAGGGGGGTCTTTGTCTGGCAAGGCCCGTGCGAGCCTGGGCCGATGACTCAGGCGCCTGCGTCCTACCCCGGGAATCCTCTGGAGGTCGGTGATGGCAGATCAGTCCGTCAAAACAGAGCAGTCGGTGAAGGCAGCATCCTCAGACACGTACCATCCCCAGCGAATCGAGCAAAAGTGGCAAAAGCGCTGGGACGAGACGGGGCTGTATCGGCGGGTCGAGGATCCCACGCGCCCCAAGCACTATGCGCTCACCATGCTACCTTACACCTCGGGCGATCTCCACATCGGCCACTGGTACGCCATGGCGCCCTCGGACGCCAAGGCGCGCTATATGCGCATGCATGGCTACAATACCTTTTTCCCCATCGGGTTCGACGCTTTTGGTCTGCCCGCCGAGAATGCCGCCATCCAGCACAACATCCATCCCCACACATGGACGATGGACAATGTGGCTCACATGCGCGGCCAGTTGCGGGCCATGGGCGCCATGTGGGACTGGGAGCACGAGGCGATCACCTGCCTCCCCGGCTACTATAAATGGACCCAGTGGTTCTTTCTCAAGTTCTACGAAAAGGGGCTGGCCTACCGCCAGGAGGCGGCGGTCGATTTCTGCCCCCACTGCAACACGACCCTGGCCCGCGAGCAGGTGTGGGGCGAGGATCGCCATTGCGAGCGCTGCAGCACGCCCGTAGTCAAGCGCCAGTTGGAGCAGTGGTTCTTTCGCATCACCGACTATGCCGACGAGCTGCTGGACGATCTGGACAAGATCGATTGGCCCGAGCGCGTCAAGATCATGCAGCGCAACTGGATCGGACGCAGCCCCGGCGCCCGCGTGACCTTCTCCTCGGAGCAGGGCGATCCCATCGAGGTGTTCACCACGCGGCCCGACACGCTGTGGGGCGCCACGTTCATGGTGCTGGCGCCGGAGCATCCGTTGGTGGCCAAGCTGACCGCCGACGAGTGCCGGGCCGAGGTCGAGGCCTATGTGGCCCAGAGCACTCGTCAGACCGAGATCGAACGCCTGTCGCTGGAAAGGGAAAAGACGGGCGTGTTCACCGGCGCGTATGCCGTGAATCCGGTCAATCAAGAGCGTATCCCGATCTGGATCGCCGACTATGTGCTGATGACCTATGGCACGGGGGCCATCATGGCGGTGCCGGGCCATGACGAGCGAGATTTCGCCTTTGCGCTCAAGTTTGGCCTGCCCATCCTCCCCGTTATCGAACGGCCCGACGGCGTGGCCAAGAGCGTGGTGTACCCGGGATCGGTTCCCGAAGGGTTTGCCGACAAGCTCCGGGCCGAGGGTATCGAGTTTCAGAGCAAGACGGTAGGCGAACTGGGTGAGGGTCACTTTGTCACGCTGCAGGGCGAGGCACAGATCGAGCGTCATGTGGCGCTGCTGCGGGAACATCTGCAGCCGGGCTATTGGTGCGAGATCGTGGGCTCCGGGTGGCTCTTTGTCTTTGAGGACGGCGTCCAGGCGCTGAGCTCGGTGGCCCAGGACAAGGCGATCCTCGCGCGCTGCATCGAGCTCAACCCGTTGGTCGCCACCAACCGTACCGTGATGGAGATGCTGCACGGCGTGCCGTTCTATCGCGACGTGCTCTTTCACGTCGAGTATGGGGCCATGATCCATTCGGGCGCGTTCACCGGTCGCCCGGGGGATACGGCCAAGGACGACGTGATCCGCTGGCTCGAGGAGCAGGGGAGTGGCCAGGCCGAGGTCAACTATCGCCTGCACGACTGGCTCATCAGCCGGCAGCGCATGTGGGGCGCGCCCATCCCAATGGTCTACTGTGAAAAGTGCGGCGTGGTGCCGGTGCCTTACGAGGATCTGCCGGTGCTCTTGCCCGATGATGCCGAGTTCCTTCCCACGGGCGAATCGCCGCTGCGGCACCACGAGGGCTTTTTGCACACCACCTGCCCCGAGTGTGAGGGGCCTGCCACCCGCGAGACCGACACCATGGATACCTTCATGTGCTCGTCCTGGTATCACTATGCCTACATCAGCCCCTACTATGAGGGGGATGTGCCCTTTGATCCCGAGGCCGGACGCTACTGGCTGCCGGTGGACCAGTATACGGGCGGCATCGAACATGCCACAATGCACCTGCTCTATACCCGGTTCTTTACCAAGGCCATGCGCGATCTGGGGCTGGTCGATTTCGACGAGCCGATGCTGCGCTTGTTCTGCCAGGGCATGATCCTGGGCGAGGACAACGAGAAAATGTCCAAGTCAAGGGGCAACGTCGTGAACCCCGACGACTATGTGAGCACGCTGGGCGCCGACTCGGTGCGGGCGTTCCTGATGTTCATTGGTCCGTGGGAGCTGGGCGGAAGCTGGAGCAGCACGGGCATCGAGGGCATCTACCGGTTCATCAACCGTGTATGGTCCGTGGTGGTCGAGACACGGGGAGCCACTGCCGATGGGCAACCATCGGACGGCGACATCGCTGCCCTGCGCCGTATGACCCATCAGACCATCCGCGACGTGACCCGCGACTATGAGGCGTTCAAGTTCAACACGGCCCAGGCCAGCCTGATGAAGTACAACAACTACTTGATGAAGGTGCAGAACACACCGGTGGTGGCCACCGAGGCTTGGACAGAGGCCATGCGCAGCCTGGTGCTGATGATCGCCCCCATCATGCCCCATGTGGCCGAGGAGCTGTGGGAGCGCATCGGCGGCGGCTATAGCGTGCATGATCAGCGCTGGCCCGAATGGGACGAGGCGCTGGCGGCCGACGAGGTGATCACGCTGGTGGTCCAGATCAACGGCAAGGTGCGCGCGCGCATCGATGTGCCCGCCGAGATCACCGAGGATGAGGCGCGGGAGCATGCCCTGGCCCATGAGAATGTGCAGCGCTATCTCGAGGGGCTCGAGATACGCAAGCTGGTGTATGTGCCCGGCCGCCTGGTGAACATCGTCGCCAACTAGCCGTTGAAAGACGAGAACCGCAGAGGATACAAGAGCCCTCTGCGGTTCTTTTTTTGTGGGTCAGGCCGAGATCACTGCGATTCGGCCGGCATGATGGCCGTCAGGATCCAGATGGTCATCTCGGGGTCCATACCTGGCGGGAAATACTCGAACGCGGGGCGCGTCTCGTCGACCCGATAGCCGCTGGCGGGCAGCCACTGGCTATAGATGGCGCCCCAGGTTTCGCTCAGGGTGCCCATGGTGCATGGAAAGCAGGCATAGCTCCCGCCCGGCAACGCGCGCAGCACAAGGCCCTCGATGGGCGTTGCGTCGGCGTCGACGATCATCCCCGCGACGAAATCCACCATCTCGGGCTGCTCGGTGCCATAGTAGACGCCATAGTAGCCCGGCTCGATGGCCAGCGCCGATACGCTCTCGTCGTAAGGATCAAAGCCCTGGCCCCACAGGGTGGGATAGTCGGCGCTCATCGGCTCGATGCGCGCCACGTACCCCATGACAAAACGATCGGGCAGTTGGACGATCTCTGGTTGCATCTCTATCTCCCTGTGTGAGCATATGCAAGATACCGGTGTCACGTACAGGAGATGGTAATGCCCCCTCCCGTCGCTATTGGGAGGGGGCATATGCCATCTCGTTCAGAACTCGATCAAACGGGCCTCAGCGGGCGCTCCCTCCCGCCAGAGGCGGGAGAAAGTATCGGAACCAGAGCGGGTTGATCTCTAACAGATAGGCCTGAGCGCCATAGGCGCCATAGGGATCGCCATGATAGTCCACAAGCATGGCCCCCACGGGCTGGGCCAGATCATGGCCGCTCTTGTCGTCAGCGAACACGGCCAGACCCTGCACCGGCGCCTCCGGCCCGGGACCGCCTGTCAGCACAAACGGATAGAGCCAAAAGTCATAGTCAAAGCTGCCGGGAGGCGTCACATCCATGTTGCCATTGGCATCAAAACCAAGGAGCTGATAGTTGAAATCGGTATTATCTGGGCCAAGGCCGTGCCTGGCTGTGGGCAACCACCACTCCATCAGCGCATTGTTATAGTCGGTATAGATCGGCCAAGGGCTTCCCAGGGCCAACACGCCTGTGTTCAGATCGACTTGAACCACGACCCAGACGTTGTCATGTCCGACGCCCTGCCACCAGCCAAAGTTAAAGTTAAAGTTGACATAGTCCCACGCGCCATCGCGGTTCGCATCGATATAGAGATCGAACTCGGCAAAGAAGGGCTGGGGCACATGCCAGGGCCCCCACGAGTTGATGGTCACTACCATCACTTCCCCAATGCCGGGCTGTGTCCAGCCCCAGTCCATGCCGAGCATACGTATGCTGGCCATGTCCTGCACGTTGGGGTTGGGCGCCTCTGCCGCATACAGGGCAGGGTAGAGCCACAGGGTGGAAGACACAGGGCCCGTGTGGGTGAGGCTGAACGGAGCATAGTCGAGCGCGAACGGGTTCACGATCGTGCCCACGCCCGCGATATCCAGCGCGGCAACGGGCTTGGGGGTAAAGTAGAACGGGACATACAGAGCGCCGTCGGTGGTAATGGCGTCGGTGTCGCTCACAGGCAACAGAGGGGTTCCGGGATAGAACCTTACAAAGCCAAAGTACTCCTCGAGCACCGCGCCATAGGCCATGGCGACCTCGGACATGTCCAGCTCGACTGTGACGGTCACAGAGGTGCTGGCGCCGGCCGGCACTGGAATAAACTCGGGTTCTACACTCATTCCCTCGATACCGTCTGACGGTGACCCGTTCTGCAGTCCGATACCGGTCCAATACCCCTTATCGAAAGAGGCCTTGTTGCGCACGGTCACCGTCCCCGTGAGCGTCACGGTATCCTCGTTGCTGATCACCGAGCCCCAGCTCAGGCTGATCAGATCGGGATCGCCCATGGCGACGGCGGTCGTCTGTGCGGCGGCGTAGGCATCGACGCGCCCGGCGCCCGCCCGGGGCAGGCCCGTCGCGTCTGCCAGCGGAACGGCGGTGTTCATGATGGCGGCCTTGATCTCGGCCGGGGTCCAGGTTGGGTTGGCCTGCCTGAGCAGCGCCGCGACGCCCGCCACATGGGGCGCCGACATGGAGGTACCGCTCATGCTGACGCCCCCGCTGCCGGTGGCCATCTGCGCGGCAAAGATGCCCATGCCTGGTGCGGCTA
>SKRJ01000469.1 GCA_007118555.1 Anaerolineae bacterium
CGCGCCTGATCTTTGGCTATACCGGCATCGCCTCTCTGGTGTTCTTGGGGATCGCCCGAGGTGTGGAGCGCACGGTGATCGGGGAGCGCCACCGGCGGGGCAAGGGCATCGAACGGGTGTTGATCGTAGGCGCCGGCGAGATGGGGCGCACGATCATCCGGGCTGTCATGGCGCGCCCCGAGTTGGGCTATCAGGTTGTGGGGTTCGTCGACGATGACCCGGACAAGACCCATACCAGCATCGGCCCCTATCCATCGCTGGGGACCACCGATGAGCTGCTGGACGCCATGCGCGATGCATCGGTGGACGTGGTGATCGTCACCCTGCCGTGGACATCCCACGGCAAGATCATGCAGATCGTACGGCGCTGCCAGCTCCAGGAGGTGCAGGTGCGCATCGTACCCGATCTGTTCCAGATCGCCCTCAGCTCGGTCGTGGTCGAGACGCTGGATGGCATACCGCTGTTTGGCCTGCGGGAGCCCAGGCTGCGGGGCTGGCAGCGCCTGTTCAAGCGCACGGTCGATCTCGTGGTTTCCCTGCTGATTCTGTTTGTGCTCTCGCCCATTCTGCTTGTGCTCGCCATCGCCATCAAGCTCGACTCGCCGGGGCCGGTGGTCTTTTGTCAGACCCGTGTAGGCCAGGGGCGCCGGCAGTTTACCTGCTTCAAGTTCCGCACGATGCAGGCGGACGCCGAAAAGCAACTGGCGACGTTGCGCGTGCACAATGAGGCGACGGGGCCGATCTTCAAGATGCGAGACGACCCGCGTCGCACCCGCGTCGGTCGTTTCCTGCGCCGCACCAGCCTGGACGAACTGCCACAGATCTGGAACGTGGTGCGCGGCGAGATGAGCCTGATCGGGCCCAGGCCGCCTATCCCGGCAGAGGTAACAGAGTACGAGCCGTGGCATCTGCAGCGCCTGCAGGCGCCCCCCGGCATCACAGGCCTCTGGCAGGTGAGCGGGCGTAGTGATCTGACATTTGACGAGATGGTGCTGTTGGATGTCTACTATATCGAGAACTGGTCGCCGCTGATGGACCTGCGTATCGTGCTCAAAACGATCCCGACGGTCCTATTCGGCAAAGGCGCCTATTAGCATGGCAGCCAGCCAGAGACCGAGAGCATCCCGCCAAGAGAAACGGAGCATGATGCCATCATCCAAGCCGACGATCCATCGAGAGGCCCTGGAGGCCCTCGCATGTGAGCTGGTGCGTACACCCAGCCCCTCCACCCAGGAGGGCGCCGTTGCCGAGCTCGTCGCCGCCGAAATGCGCGATCTGGGCTATGATGAGGTCCGCGTGGATGCCATGGGCAACGTCATCGGTCGCATCGGGTCCGAGGAGGGGCCCCGCCTGGTGTTCAACGGCCACATGGACACCATCGACGTCGGCGACCGGCTGATGTGGCGGCACGACCCCTATGCCGGCTTGGTGCGCGATGGTGTGCTGTATGGGCGTGGCGCCTCGGACATGAAGGGCGGTCTCGCTGCCATGATCCATGCCGCAGGCGCCCTGGTGCCCCTGCGCGAGCAGCTCCAGGGCAGCCTGTACGTGGTGGGCGTCGTGCAGGAGGAGCCCTGCGAGGGCCTGGCCATGCGGCATGTGGTAGAGCAAGAGGGCGTCCGACCCACCTGGGTCGTGCTGGGCGAGGCCACCAATCTCCAGATCTGCCGAGGGCAGCGCGGCCGCATGGAGATGGAGGTGATCGTGCGCGGGCGGAGCTGCCATGCCGCGGCGCCGGAGCGCGGCGTCAACGCCATCTATGAGGTCGCCCGTTTCGTCTTTGGGATGCAGCTCCTGGCCCCCCAGCTCCCCAACGATTCCTTCCTGGGGCGCGGGACCATTGCCGCCACCGGCGTTCGCAGCGAGGCAGGCAGCCACAATGTGATTCCCGATTGCTGCGTAACCCACATCGACCGGCGGCTCACCATCGGCGAGACCGAGACCAAGGCTCTGACCGAGATACGCCGCATCCTGACTCGTGAGGCTATCCAGGCCGAGGTGCGGGTGCCCTTTTACCGCAGCATCAGCTATACCGGGTTCGAGGCGGAAGGGCGCAAGGTATTCCCCTATTGGATTACCCCCGATGACGACCCCCTCTTGAGACAGACGGCGGCCACCATCGAGAATGTGCTTGGCTATCTGCCCCGGCTGGGGCGCTGGGATTTCTCCACCGATGGTGTGTACACCATGGGCGTAGCCGGCATCCCCACCATCGGGTTTGGCCCCGGCGAAGAGCGCCACACCCACACCGTAGAGGATCAGGTGCGCCTGGCCGATGTCTATGCGGCGGCCCAGGTCTACACGCAGCTTGCGCTACGGATGCTGCGCTAGTCCGGTTGGCTAGCTCTCGTCCTGATTCTGCGCCGCCGAGACATCGATCCACACCTGGCCCTCCTCCACCTTGACGGGATACGTCTGCAGGTCCTTGGGGGGCGCAAAGAGCTTGACGAACGGGATCGCGATGCCGGGCATGTCGGCGACCCACGCCAGGTTACGGCCGGTGCTGGCCTCAAACTGCGAGCCGTGCCAGGGGCAGGTAATCACGCCGTCGGCCAGGGTCCCTTTGGAGAGATGCGCCCGCCGATGGGGGCAACGCTCCTGCATCGCGTGATACCCATCCTCAAGGCGCACCAACAGCACCGCCTGATCGGCCACCGTAACCTCCGTCATCGCTCCCGCGTCCAGCATCTCCTCGCCACCCACCGCCGTCCATCTATCCATGATGCTCTCTCCGTTCTGTCGATAACCATGCCTCTATCATAGCGCAAAAGCGCGCTTTCCCGCTAGGTACTGGCCGCAAACGCTTGACGTGACGCAGCCAGACGCCTAGACTAGCGTTGCGCCCCGTACCCAGACATTCGCCATAGACAGAGGAGCTTGCATGGCAATCGGCAAAGCGACCCAAAAGTACGAGATCATGGAGCTGGCGTTCGACGGCCCCAGCACCGGGAACCCGTTCCGCGACGTCTGGCTGCGGGCACGCTGCACCCATGGGGAGCGCCAGGTTCTGATCGATGGCTTTTACGATGGCGAGGGCATCTACCGGCTGCGCCTCATGCCCGACGCCGAGGGCGAGTGGACGCTGGTCACCGAGAGCAACGCCCCGGAGATGGATGGCCACCGCCACAGCTTTGTATGTACGCCGGCGCGGGCGCGGGTCCACGGGCCGGTGCGCGTGCATGACACCCACCATTTTCGGTTTGCCGATGGCACGGCCTATTACCCGGCGGGCACCACCTGCTATGCCTGGATCCACCAGCCCGAAGAGCTGCAGGAGCGCACGTTAGAGACGCTGCGCAGCACCCCGTTCAACAAGCTGCGCATGACGGTGTTCCCCAAGGACTATATCTATAACCGGAACGAGCCGACCCTCTACCCCTTTGCGCGCACCGCCGAGGGCGAGCACGACTATACCCGGCCCAACCCGGCTTTCTACCGCCTGCTAGAGCGCCGCATCCGGCAGCTTGCAGGCCTGGGCATCGAGGCCGACCTGATCCTCTTTCACCCCTATGACCGCTGGGGCTATGCGCAGATGAGCCACGACGATGACCTGCACTATCTCCGTTATATCGTCGCGCGCCTGGCCGCCCATCGCAACGTCTGGTGGTCGCTGGCCAACGAGTACGATTTCATGCTCGGGCACAAGCCCATGAGCCACTGGGATGCCTTTTTCCAGACGATCCAGGAGCGCGACCCCTACGGGCACCTGCGCTCTATCCACAACGGCAATCTGACCGCCAACTATGACCACACCAGACCGTGGGTCACCCACGTGTGCATCCAGAACCCCCATGTCCACGAGTGCAAGACGTGGCGTGCCAGGTACGGCAAGCCCGTGATCGACGACGAGTGCGAGTACGAGGGCAACATCCCTCTGCCCTGGGGCAACATCTCGCCCCAAGAGCTGGTGCATCGCTTTTGGGTACTGGCGGCCAACGGCTGCTATGGGGGCCACGGCGAAACCTACCTCGACCCCGAGGAGGAGCTGTGGTGGTCCAAGGGGGGCGTGTTGCGTGGCGAGTCCTGCCCGCGCATCGCCCTCTTGCGCGACACGCTCGAGGGCCTGCCCGGCGGCCTGACCCCGCTGGATGACGAGTGGGTGTGGGGACGCGTCGCCGGTGGGGCCAGCGGCCACCATCGCCTGCTCTATTTCGGCCCGCACCAGCCGGTGGCCTGGAGCTTTGGCCTACCCCAAGACGTGGACTATCAGGTCGAGTGGATCGATACCTGGAACATGGCAGTGACCAGCGTGCGACACACGTTTCACAATGCCGAGGCGATCCCCCTGCCGGGCAGGCCCTGGATGGCCGTGCGCATCCGGCCGGTGCGCTAGCCAGCGAGACTCGTAGCCCAGCATCGCATACGGAGAGATGGCCATGAAGCATATCCAAGACAGCTTTGTCGGCGTGCGGGGTGCTCGCATCGCCTATCAGGGATGGGTTCCCGAGGGCCAGGCAGAGGCCACGCTGCTCGTGGTCCACGGCCTGGGCGAGCACTGTGGCCGCTATGGCAACCTGGTCTCCCATTGCTGCCCCTGCGGATATGCCGTCTATGGCCTGGATCACCTGGGGCATGGCAAATCCGAGGGCCGACGAGAGGTGGTCAAGAGTTTCCGGGACTATACCGATACCCTGCACAAGTTTGCCCAGATGGTGGCCGATTGGCAGCCCGACAGGCCGCTGTATCTGGTAGGCCACAGCATGGGTGGCCTGATCGTAGCAGATTATCTGCTCCAACATCAGGACGATCATGCGGGCGCCATTGTGTCGGCGCCCCCTGTCCGGCCCGGCGACGACGTCACGCCCCTGACCGTCCTTGCAGCCCGGCTCCTGGCGGCGCTGGCGCCCCGTATGGGCGTCATGGCCCTGGACGCCAGCAGCCTCTCCCGCGATCCGGACGTCGTGGCCGACTATGAGCAGGACCCGCTCGTCTTTCGCGGCAAGACGCCGGCGCGGCTGGGCGTCGAGTTGCTCCGGGCCATGGAGCGCGTCATGGAGGGCGCCCACACGATCCAGTTACCCCTGCTGATCCTGCAAGGCTCGCAAGACACGCTCGTGGATCCCCGCGGCGCCCAGATGCTGTATGACCGGGTCTCGTCGCCCGACAAGACGCTGAAAGTCTACCAGGGCCTCTACCACGAGATCTTTAACGAGCCGGAACGCGACCAGGTCCTGGAAGATGTCTCAAGCTGGCTTGCCGCACGCGTGTGATTCTGCCGCCCATGCCACGTGACGCGTTGCACGTCCTCTGCCCCCGCTACACGCCGCTCCAATCAAAGATCACCCCGATCGAGCTGGCCCGCTCGGTCTGCAGGCGGCGGTACA
>SKRJ01000348.1 GCA_007118555.1 Anaerolineae bacterium
GATCACCACCATGATGCTGCGATTGCGCACGTAGCCGCCTCCTGCCGTAAGAGCCACCGTACCTAGGACAGCGCCGACCAGGCCTCGCGCCAGACGCGCTTGGTCTGCGCCCAGATCATCTCGGAGGTCTCGCCCTCTTGGGGTCTGACCTCGATGCCCACCCAGGGCTTGGTCTCGGGCGGATCGTCCTGGAGATAGCCAATCTCGAACAGCCCCTCGAGGAACTCGATCAGCTCGGGCGTGTCGTTCTCGCTATTGGGGTAGCCAAAGCGGGGATGCAGGTCGCCATAGGCGGGCTTGCCGGGGATCATCACGGCGTTGCCCACATGCATGTGCACCAGATAGGGCTGGAGCACCGGCAGCGAATCGCTCACCGTCTCGTGCAAGAGGGGCATATGGCTCAGGTCGTACATCAGGCCAAAGGACGGGTAATCCTCGCGAATGCGCTTGGCAAACTCGGCCGAGAGATCGGAGGGACCCAGGATGGACTTTTTATCAATATCGCGATCGAACGTCTCCAGGGTAAGATCGATGCCCTTGGCGGCGCCATGGGCACAGAGCGTCCTGACCGAGTCGGCCAGCAGATCCAGGGCGCGATCGCGCTCGGCGTCACCCGGGTCGGGGCCGGTGAGAAACGCCAGCCGCGAGCAGCCCATCTCGGCCGCCTGATCGATGCAGGTCTGGATCGCGGCAACGGCGCGGGTGCGCCCCGCCTCGTCCAGGTCATTGAGGCTGAGGCCCGTCATCAGAAGGGCCGGCTGGGCGCCAAAACCGAGCTTGAGACCACTCTGCTTGGCGATACTGCGCACGGCCTCGCGTGCCTGCGGATCCTTGATGAGGGTGATCTCGGCACCGCCCAGGAAATCGTCCGCGGCCAGCTTCTCGATGGTTTCCACCACCGGGCCCTCTCCGCCCATCGTCTCGGGAAAGAGCATGAAATGGACCACGCTCAATGTCAACAGGGATTCCCACGATCGTTTCATCAGCTTTCCTCCTAATCATGGCAGCAGTGGCCAGAGTGTAACACAGCCCGCCGCCCCTGTCTATCAAGCTCCCTCGTGGACGCCCGGCCGTGCCCCGACGATGCAAAGCTACCAGCAGCCGAGGGCAGCGTTTGACAGAATTACTGCAATGCGTATACTCGTGTGGTTCCACGCCATCCCTGCTGCCATGGTGCTCGAGGGCGAGGGCGCGATCGTATCACGCGGTGTAGGTCAGATGCCCATGCTGAGTCAGATTCCGATTGCGTTGCGCAATGTCGTCATCAGGCCCATGACCCGTGCGGACCGCAACGTCCGCCGGCTGATGGCCTTTACGGCCCTGTTTGGGGTGATCAACGGTGGCGTGATCACCTTTTTGCCCGTGCTCCTGGCCCGCCTGGGCGCCCCGGCGGTGGTCATCAGCCTGCTCACCTCGCTGCCCGCACTGCTCACCATCGGCATCGCCCTGCCCGCTGGGGCCATCGTCGCCCGCTGGCGCGACATGACCCGTTCCAGCGCCTATTGTTTCTATGCCCTGCGCCTGGCCTATCCGCCCATTGCTGTCGCTATGCTGCTGGATCCCACCATCGCGCCCTATCTGATCGTCGTGATCTGGGCGCTCACCTCCATTCCCGGCACCCTGGGCAACACCGCCTTTTATGATGTGGTAGCGGACGCCGTACCGCCGCAGCGCCGGGCCGTCATCAACGGCGTGCGCTGGGCGCTCCTGGGTATGGTCTCGGCCGGCAGCGTCTCGCTGTTTGGCCAGATGCTGGTGCGCCTGTCTTGGCCGGCCAACTATCTCGCCCTGTTTGGCATCTGCTTTGTGGCCGGCCTTGCCAGCACCTTTGCCTATTCGCGCCTCGAGGTGCCACTGCGAGAGCCCCAGAGCGCACCCCGCGAGCGAATCGCGCTGGGGAAGCGTCTGGCTATGCTGGCCCATCCGCTGCGGGCCGGCACGGGCTTTGGCGGCTATTCGCTGATTACCTTTGCCATGCGACTGGGCCTCTTTTTGCCCGCCGGGATCTTTTCGGTGTTCCTGGTGCGCCAGCTGCAGGTCTCGGACGCCTGGATCGGCGGCCGCACGACCCTGGAGCACGGCGCCTTGACGCTGGGCTACTTTTTCTGGGGACGTATGGCGGCCCGCGTGGGCCAGGCGCAGATGCTGGGCATTGCCGTCACAGCGATCGGGTTTGCGTTTCTGCTCCTCGGTCATGCCACGGCAAGCACTCTCTGGCTGGTGCTGGTCGCTGCTCTCATCAGCGGCTTTTTTGCCTCGGCGTTGGACGTCAGCCTGTTCGAGTGGCTCCTGGAGGTCATGCCGCAGAACGAGCGGCCCCGTTATGTCGCCATGAACACCCTGCTGATGAACCTGGTCGCCTTTGCCGTCCCCATTGCCGGGGCAGCGCTGGCCGAGCGCACCAGCATCTCGTTCGTGTTGCAGCTCGCCGGGGCTTGTCTGTTCGGCTGCGCTTTGCTCACCTATCTGCTGACGCGACCTCGAAGGCGCCTCAGACCCATCATGCCAGAGGCCATGCAGGCGCAACCGCTGGAGGCCGCGCTGGAGACCGAGCAGATCTAGGCGACGCGATCGCCTCGCTGTGGCCCGTTGGGCTCCCCGCTAGTAACGCTCCCGCAGTTCGTGTACACCATAGATATGCCGCATATCGGGCAACTCGGTGCAATAGTAGTGCACCCAGATGTACGCATGCTGAAACGCAGCGGCCAACAGCGCCGCCTGAGAGAACAGCAGGAGCCCGGGCAAGTACAACCCCAAAAAGCCGACGGCGTACATGGCGTTGGGGATATAAGCAAAGATACCCTCGCGCACCAGCGGCTCATTGCGCAGGGCTGGCTCGAAATGGTCGAGGCCCATGGCGCGACGTATGCCGAAATAGCGCAGCACCGAGTACTGCAAATAGACAAAGGGCACGGCGAGGACAACCGCCAGCAAGTAGACGACCGGTGGGGGCCAGGGTAGCGTACCGGCGTTGGCGATAGCCAGCCCGACGATGGTCAGGAATCGCGCCATCAGCAAGAGTGAAAAATCCAAGGCATAAAGCCCAAAGCCCCATCGACGACCGATCAGCCGGGTGACCAGGCGCCCGTGCAACTCGACCCGCCAGACGAACCAGACATAGAACTGGTGCACGACAGCGCTGGCGATGCTCAGCCAGAACCAGGTGTTGCTGCTCAGACCCCAAAAGCTCCCGACCAGCATGGTCTCGGTGCGCAACAGGAGGGCGAACCCCACCAGGAATGCCAGCAAGAGCCAGTGCAGCGGCTGGCGCTCCAAGATGTCTCCGCCCATTCCCTCATCGGACACCGGCTCGTCCGCTCTCATGGGAGCTCGCTCTCGGCGAACCGGCTCAGCACGATCTCGCCCGCGCCATACCGGTCGCAATCATGCACGGCGTACAGCATACCCCCGGGCGCTTGCACCGCGTCGGGATAAGAGACCCTGTCTCTGTCGTCCAGTTGCAGACCGTGACCAAAACGCATCTCGTCGTCGGGATCGCTCAGGTAGGCCCAGAGGGTCTTGCGTTCCTGGGCGTCCGGCGTGTTGATCAGAAGGATGCGTCCCGATTCGAGCCGGCGCACGAAAAAGCGCGAGCCCGGGTTGGGAATGCTCGTGGGCGTGCCGTCGTCCCAGGTGCGCCCCCCATCCCGCGAAAAGCTTTGCCACAGAACCCCGGCGCCGGTGCGTATCAGCATCCAGAGGGTGCCATCCTCTCGTTCCACGATCATGTTCTCCAGCGCCCAGGCAGGCGCCGCAACGCCCCCATGCAGCGTCCAGGTCACCCCCTCATCGGCGGTGAGCGCCACCCCCTGAAGCTGCCGGTCGCGCGCGAACCAATCGTCGGGCGCCGCGGGCGCGTGGGTCACCGGCAGTAGCCAGCTGCCATCGGCCAGGACCGTCGGCTTGTTCAGGCGAAAGGCAAAGGGCGCGTTCACGGGGATGATACGGGGCGAGATCCAGATCGGATCCGCCTCTTCCGAGTTGGGGGCTGACATCCCCCAGAGGGTAAAATAGCCTTCCTTGCGGGACGCCATATTGTAGAACAGCCATAGCTGGCCGTTCGGATCGTGCCAGAGACAGGGGTCATAGGCGCGGACCGTGCCCGCAGGCGAGACGATGGCCACCGGCTCTGACCAGGTCGCCCCGTCGTCTGTGCTGCTTGTAATCAGAATCTCGTTGTCCACATCGGGCTCTCGCGGCCCGCCACTAAAGAACGCGCACCAAAGCCGTCCGTTCGCGGCACGCTCTATGGTCGGGATGCCCTGCCACGGGCGCCCGCCCTTGGTCGCGACAATATACTGCTCCATCGCTCTCATCTCCCCTCTATGCTACAGCCCCGCTCCTTCGAGCAAGACCAGGATCAGAACCAGGATCGCGGCCGCGGGGATCACCACCAGCCACTCGTTCACCTTGAGGACGTCGGGCAGGGTGATGTTGCCGAACTCGCCCGCGCGCAGGATGCCGCCCCGCAGCCCGGGATAGAGCTCGGCAAAGATGCCCGTGCCCAGAAGAATGCCCGCAATGCCGCCCACGAGGGCGTCCAGGTAGCCGTTGCCCACAGCGCCCGCCAGGGTGCCGGGGCAATAGCCCAGCACCGCAAACCCAACGCCAAAGAGCAGCCCGCCGATGATGTTCATGCCCAGCGAGCCCGACTTGGTTCTGAGCTCGACCCACCCCAGATGCTTCATCAGGTAGATGCCCAGCATCCCGGTCACGACCGCCGATAGCATCACCTTGACCACGGTAAAGTCCTCGAGCAAGAGCTGGGCTATGATCACATCATACTTGGTTACACCGCCCTTGTGAAGGAAAAAGCCAAAGGCCAGGCCAAAAAGCAGGCCCCACAAAAGCTCGGAGCGCAGGCCCGTCTGCCCGTTCGTTGTTTGTTGTGTCATCGTAGATATCCTCTAGAAAAGACCATAAATCACAAAGGCGGTGATAATGCCCCCGATGAAGAAAAAGATGGCCGAGATCCAGCTTGCGATTGAAAGCTGCAGAGCCCCGCTGATCCCGTGGCCGCTGGTGCAGCCATCGGCCCAGCGCGCGCCAAACCCCATGAAAACGCCGCCCACCAGGGCCGTCAGCAGGCGGGGAAGGACGGCGGGCCCAAAGGCCTCCAACCATCGTGACGGCACCCAGAGCAGCTCAAAGTCGCCGGACAACTGGGCGGACACAAAGGCGCCGATGACCACACCCAGCACCAGCATCCACTGCCAGTCGACTTGGAGACCGATCCTGTCATAGTAGGGTTGCAGCGCTACGGCCTTGCCCTGGAACGCCTTGCGGATCATGCCGCTGGTCGTGGCAAAGGCCGTCGAGCA
>SKRJ01000144.1 GCA_007118555.1 Anaerolineae bacterium
GCGGTTGCGGACAAAATCCATGTACTGCTCGGTCTCGACGATGGTGTCACAGACCTCGTTCAGCGTCTTGACCACCTCCTCGGAGAGGTTGCTGGGCACCGAGAGGGGAAAATCGGCCTCGACGACAAACTGGAGCCCGTGCTCGGCGGCGTGTTCGGCAAACTGCCAGAAATAGACGGGGGTGTTGTGCTCCTCCAGCTCGTCATGCAGCAGCACGGCGTCCACCTGCGAGCGCGGGTCCTGGAGCTGTTGCTGCAAAAGGTCGAGATAGCCCTCCATGGCCGAGCCATGGGCCTGGTTGCGCTCGTCGGCCACGGCCTCGGCGAGAAACGTCAGCAGCTCGCGTGCCCTGGTCGCCCGGGCCAGGGGCTCTTGCTCGTCGCGAATGTGATACAGCATCATCTCGCGCAGCCCCTGCACGGCATGCCAGCCCGGCAGGGCGTTATAGCTCACGTACGCGATGCCGCCAGGGGCCAAGTGGGTCTGGCAGACAGCGAGCAGGCTATCGCGTACCTGCGGGGGCACCCACGAGTAGACGCCATGGGCGATGATATAGTCAAACTCGCCCAGATCCGCTGGGATGTCGCGGACATCAAGGGCGGCAAAGGCGATGTTTCCCAGGCCCAACTCTTGGACGACACGATTGGCCTCGCCAATCTGGCGTTGCGAGAGATCGATGCCGACAAAGGTGCTCTCGGGCAGGGCGTCCGCCATGGGCAAGAGGTTGGCGCCCGAGGCACAGCCCAGCTCCAGCACGCGGCACCGCTCCACAGGCGCGGGATCGAGACCCAGCAGCCGCGCGCAGGCCGACAGCCGGCCCGGATGGGTCTGGGTGTAGCACATATCGGGATAGGGCAGATCCTCATAGCTGGTCGCGCGGCTCGTATCTGGCATGCGGGCTCCCTTCACGGCTGGATGGTGAGCGGGCATTGTAGCGCCATCCGCAGGCTGGCGCCATGGCGTGGATCGCAGGCACAGCACGACGCCCCGAAACGATGCCTGCTTCGGGGCGTCTGCGGTTGCCTGTATCTAGACGTAATCTAGTACAGGAACTCGGTCGGCTCGGCGTCCTCGTCCTGGTCTTGATCCAGTTCGGCGAACTCGTCGGACTCGGGCTCCCATCCGGCTTGCTCATCCTCGACGAGCTGCAGCGAGATTCTGCGTCGCTCGCCGTCGATCTCCAGGATGCGCACCTGAATCTTGGCATCGCGGCTCAGGTCCATCGTCTGGCGGGCATACTCGGGGATCTCGCTGTTGTGCAAGAGGCCCTCAACGCCCTTGCCGATATCGACAAAGAGCCCAAAATCCACCTCGTTGGTGATGGTCCCTTCGACGACATCGCCCTGCGAGAGCTCCTGGGTCATCTCATCCCACGGGTCGGGCAGCGCGCGCTTGCGGCTCAGGCCGATGCGGTCGCGCTCGGTGTCCACGTTCAGCACCTCGACCTCGATCTCCTGGCCCACTTCCAGGACATCGCGGGGATGGTTCACATGCTGCCAATCCAGCTCGGAGATGTGCACCAGGCCATCGATGCCACCCAGGTCCACAAAGGCTCCAAAGTCGACCAGATTGCGCACGACACCGGTGCGGCGCTCGCCCGGCTTGAGCTCCGTGAGGAGGTCCTGACGACGGCGACGATCGGCGGCCCGCTTGGAAAGAACAAGGCGCCGACGGCGCGGATCCACGTCCAGAACCACCAGCGAGAGGACCTCGCCAATGAGCTCCTCTTTGGTGTCGTCCAGGTTGCCCGCTCGCATGCGCGACGGCAACGATGTCAGGTGCGAGTTGGGTACAAAACCGCGAAGCTGGCCAAACTCGACCAGGATGCCGCCCGAGTTGGTGCCCGTAACGGGACATTCGACCTCTTCGCCGCTCTCCAACAGCTCCTGCGCGCGGATCCAGTCGCCCTGCTGCAGACCGTTGCTCAACGATACCAGCACGCCACCCTCGGCCGTGTTCGGCCGGATGACGACGACGGGGATCGTCTGGCCTACCTCGAGCTTGTCCAAGTACTCTTTGTCCACCCGGCGCAGGTCCGACGACGGCACGATGCCATCGGTCTTGGTACCCAGATCGACGAGAATGTCATTGTCATTGATCTCGACGATCATGGCCTGAAAGACATCCCCGCGTCGCGGCGGGTTGTAATCGTACTCGCTCTCTAGCAGATCCGCAAAGCTCTGATCCTGTGTCTCCTGGCTCTGTGTCTGTTCGGTCACGTTGATATGCACCTCCTCTGGTGTTGCGGGTCGCTTGCCCCACATGGCGGTTCGCTTGGGTCTGAGGCCCCGCTGGACCTGGTCAAACCCGGCAAGCCAGCGTAGCGCGACGAGAGGAATACAGACCGGCGTGTGGTCGGCGAGAGACGCAAGAGAAGGTGTCGTCTAGATGAGTGGGGTAGTGGGAGTAGCGATGCCGCCAAAACGTGTTCCGCAAAGGCGCTCGTGCATGCAACCGAACTCTGGCTGACTTTGATCCCTACGTCAATACTCTGCCGGCGCACCGAACCTGCATTCCGGTGGCCCCGAGCTGTGCTGGCTTTCAAGATATTCATGTAGGTTACTAGTATACCAGCAAGCGCTCCCCCAGTCAAAACAGCGACATCTTACGTGAGTGGACAAGACGCGTGTACAAAGCAAACCATGTCACTCGCACCACTATCGCAGGATACATTCTTTTGGGTTTGTAACAGTCGGTTGCCTGTGCTATCGTACTCTGACAGGCATCCTGGACCGTACTGTGCAGTTGGAGGAAATGTGACACAAACCGAGAATCGCTGGTTTCCCCCGTCGCCGCATCGGGAAAAGGTGGAGGAGGCCATAGCCCAGGGGGTAGCCCATATCGTCGAGCGGGGCCATAATACGCCACCTCTGCTTGTGTTCGAGGATGGCGGCGCTATCGAGCTGCCGCGCGCACGCTATCAGATGACGCGCCGGGGCATGGCGCTGGCGGCGGGGGATGCCCCGGCGACCAAAGGCGCCACACGCTTTTACGATGTGTGTGGCTCGGTAGACGAGATCAAGGGTCGGTTGGCCGACGCCGAATCCGCCGATGCCCTGGATGCAGAGTACCTCGGCGCGCTGGTGGAGGACATCCGCTACATGCTGGGGCGCATGGCGCGACGCAGCGAGCAGTATCGCGCGTTTGTGCAGAGGGCTCGCGCCGTTATCGACGAGATGCTGGCCCTCGATCCCCCCGACGTCGAATCGGCCGAGGCCCGCGTCGAGGCCCTGGCGGCGAGCCTCTCGGGCGTGGCTGGGCTGAACGAGGAGGCCCGCGCGGGCGTCTATGCCGCCGCCGAGGATGTGCGCGACCTGGCCAACGCCCTCGAGGGCTATCTGGGCGCCGGCAAGGAGACGGCCATGCGCCTGGGTGACCTACAAGCCGAGATACAGGGGGGCCGTGTGTGGAAGCGTCCTGCCGAGCCGGATCCCGTTAGCGACGACGCTCCCTGAGCCATCGTTCCACGGCGCCTGTGGCATTGTGCGCTCTTGCCATTTGGGCTATGCTCTGTGGCGTCAAAGCAGAACAGAGGGGGAGGTTCCCGTGCAAAAGATTGACCTGCGAAGCGATACCGTGACTCAGCCGACCGAGGCCATGCGCAAAGCCATGTACGAGGCCGAGCTGGGCGACGATGTCTATGGAGAGGATCCCTCCGTCAACCGCCTGGAGGCGCTGGCGGCGGAAAGGATGGGTAAGGAGGCGGCGCTGCTCGTCTCGAGCGGCACCATGGGCAATCTGGTCTCTCTGCTGACCCACTGCGGCAGGGGCCACGAGATCATCATGGGCGACAACTCGCACACCTTTAACTCTGAGGCCGGCGGGGTCTCGGCATTGGGAGGAATCCATGTGCGCACGGTGCCCAACCTGGACAATGGCATGCCCGACCTGGCCGCCATGGAGCGGGCGATTCGCGTCGAGAATATCCACCATCCGCGCACCCGTGCCCTCACCATCGAGAACACGCACAACTTCTGCGGCGGCGCGGTGCTGACGGTGCAGCAGATGGCGACGGTGAAAACACTGGCCGAGCAGCGTGGTCTGGCCGTGCATCTGGACGGGGCGCGCATATTCAACGCCGCCGTAGCCCTCGGCGTGCCGGTGAGCGAGCTGGCGGCGCAGGTGGATAGCGTGCAGTTCTGCCTGTCCAAGGGGCTGTCGGCGCCTGTGGGCTCGATGATCGCCGGGCCCGCCGATTTCATCCAAGAGGCGCGCCGCAACCGCAAGATCGTGGGCGGCGGCATGCGCCAGGCGGGCATCATCGCGGCGGCGGGCATCGTGGCGCTGGAGCAGATGGTCGAGCGCCTGGCCGAGGACCACGAGAACGCCTATCGCCTCGCCGTCGGGCTGGCCGAGATCCCTGGTATCAGCATTCAGCCGGACAGGGTCAAAACCAACATCCTCTTTTTTGGGCTGGAGGACAATGGTCTGGCCCCCTCCGAGGTGGCCGCGGCCCTGACCGAGCGCGGCGTCTTGCTGGCGCAGACCGACCCTACGCGCTTTCGCGCCGTCACCCACTATGGCATCACGGCGGAGGATATCGACGAGGCCCTCGTCCGCATCGCCGAGGCCATGGACGCACTGGCAAACTAGCGCTCCAGCTGCCGTTCGGCGTTCGTACAGGAGAAGACATGAACGGTATACCGTGCTGTCTGCCGATGAGCAGCACCCGCCAGCGTGAGCTGCCCGCCGAGTTTCGCGCGGACGACGTGCGCTTTTCCGAAGCGTTCGCCGAGCATGTCATCGGACGGTTCTCGCAAGTGGGCGACGTGGTGCTCGATCCTTTTGCGGGCTTTGGCACCACGCTCCTGGCGGCCGAGGCGCTGGGGCGTCAGGGCTATGGCATCGAGTACGACGAGAGCAGGGCGCGCTACATACGCGGCCTGCTCGCCCGTCCCGAACGTTTGGTCCACGGCGATTCGCGGCAGCTCGACTCGTACCCACTCCCTGCCATCGATCTCTCCCTGACGTCGCCCCCCTACATGCGGCGCAACGACCCCGAGGATCCCTTTTCGTCCTACACCCAGCCTGGGCGCGGCTATGCCGCCTATCTGGAGACGATCCAGGCCATCTACAGTCAGTTGCGCTCGATGATGCGCCCCGGAGCCCATGCCCTGATCGAGGCGGCCAACCTGCCGGGCGAGGGCGGCATCACGCCCCTGGCGTGGGACATTGCCGCAGCCGTGGGCGAGGTGCTCACGTTCGAGGGCGAGATGGTCGTCATCTGGGAGCCCTCCTTTGGTCCCGGCTATGATCACAGCTATTGCCTGGTCTTTCGCAAGCCCGAGTAGCGCAAAAGGAGCAGCCCATGGCCA
>SKRJ01000028.1 GCA_007118555.1 Anaerolineae bacterium
CGCGCGGCGGCGTATGAGGACGTGTATGCCCGCTGGCGCGAAACGGAGCGATGCTGGCTGGGACGGTGAAATGGCGCGAGCCTGGCTCGACAGAATGCGTCAACGCAACGAGGGCGGGATGCCCCTGTGAGGCCCCGCCCTCTTCTCTGTCTCAACGCAGCACTACCAGGTGAGCACGCCCTTGATATAGCCGTCGCTCTGGTGCGCGGCGAGCTCGAACATCTCGGGCGCCCGGTCCACCGGCATCACGTGGGTGACCAGCGGCTCGAGGTCAAAGACGCCCTTTTCCATCAGGGGCACCGTCCGGCGAAAGATCTCGGCAAAGTGCGTCGAGATGTTGGGCGACGCGTTAAACACTTGCAGGCCCTGCATGTGCCAGGCGCCCAGGTCCACCCGCCGGTCGCCGCCCTTGTGCCAGGAAAAGATGTTGAGCCGACCGGCCTCACGCAGGATCTCATAGTTGAGATCAAAGGCGGGCTGCGCCCCCGCCGCCTCGACCATAACGTCCACCGGGTTGGCCTTGAGGGCCTCCACGGCCCGTTGCCCCTCGGGGGTGGCCAGGTTGATGATCTGGTCGGCGCCAAACTGCTCCGCCAACTCGAGGCGGTGCGCATCAATGTCCATGGCGATCACTTCTTGGGCCAGGGTGTGGGCCAGGGCCTGCATGAACAGCAGCCCCATGAACCCCGTCCCCACCAGGGCCACGCGATCGCCGGGCATCAGCTTGCACCACTCGACGCCGTTGAGGACACAGGCCACCGGCTCGGCGATCCAGTTCTCGTAATCCTCGACGTCGTCACGCAGCTTGGACACGGCCGTCGCCGGCACGTTGGCGAACTGGCCAAACAGCCCGGCCTCATTGCCCATGGCGGTCACCTTGTCGCCGGGCGCGAACCCGGTCACCCGCTCGCCCACCTGGCGCACGATGCCAACCCCCTCGTGACCATGGAGCAGGGGATGGCTTGTGCCATCGGGCAGGATGCCCTTGTAGATCGCCTGGTCCCAGGCGCACAAGGCGGAGGCCTTGAGCTCGATCTGCACCTCGTACAGATCGGGATCACCAACCTCAAACTCGCGTAGCTCGACCTGCTCGGGCGCCACATAGAAAACACCGTTCGCCTTCATCCTGCTGTCCTCCTCTACAAGGGTACGTAGTACACGGTCGGGCTGGCCAACGCACGGCATGCTGATGCAGGGCCTGCCCAGACTCGTCGCGTCGCTGATGCGCGCATTATAGCCATCTGTCAGACGCGGGGTCAAGGACCAGGCCGATGATCGGCCCGTTGATCGGCCCAAACCGTAGCCAGGAAGATGTGCGGAAACGGTATGTTTTCTCGTGACGAGCATTGACAGGGGCTACTGGCTCCTCTATAATCCCCTCCAGATGCCGATCGCTCATATAGGAGGGGGCCAATGTCCAGAGAAAGCAAGGGGCCGAGCCGTGCCCGTTCCAGCCAAGAGGGCTGGCCCAAGTGGATGTACTTTGCCGTACCCGCTTTGGTGATCTTTGTCGTCGTCGGGCTGTGGTGGGCCCTGTTCTACCCACCCTCAGAGGCCGTCGAAAGCGGCGTGGCGGCGCCCACCCGTCCTGTAGGCGTGGCGCAGCCTACCCAGTCGCCTACCGAGCAGCCGACCCTGGCTGCCTTTGCGCCTACGGCCACCACGACGCTGCCGACTCTGCCGCCCCCTACGCCCACGCAGGAGGGCGCAGCCGCCGACCAGCCTGCGGCGCCAGAGGGACCTCGTGAGCCCCTGTCCATTGGTGATATGGCCAGCGTCTGTTGCACCGACGGCATCGGGCTGCGCATGCGCTCTGGGGCGGGCACGGGGCATCCGGTGGTCAAGATGCTTGCCGAAGACAAGGTGGTCGAGGTCGTGGGCGGCCCCCAAGAGGCCACCGGATTCACCTGGTGGCAGGTACGTGACGAGGTCGGCACCTCGGGATGGGTCGCCTCCGAGTTCCTGCGCAAGCAATAGCAGCCTCTCTGTTCTCTCGGGCACGCGCGGATCGTTCGGCCTGGCCGAACTGGCTTTTGCGCGTGCCTTGTACTGATTAGGAGCCTCGCAGCCATGACAGCCGATGCCGCCGAGCGAATCGCCGAGTTGCGCCGTGTCATCCAGTATCATGCATACCGCTACTATGCTCTGGACGACCCCGAAATCAGCGATGCCGAGTATGATGCCCTCATACACGAGCTCCGGGATCTGGAGGCCCGACACCCCGAGCTGGTGACGCCCGAATCGCCGACCCAGCGCGTGGGCGCAGAGCCTCTGCCCGAGTTTGAGCGGGTTGAGCATCCCGTGCCCATGACCAGTCTGGCGGACGTCTTTGACGAGGAGGCGGTGCGCGAGTGGCTGGCCCGGCTGCGGCGCCTGCTGGGGGAAGATACGCCCCTGGAGTTTGTGGCCGAGCCCAAGATCGATGGCGTGGCCGTCGCCCTGACCTATGAGGATGGCGTTCTCGTCCGCGGCGCCACCCGGGGCGATGGCCGTGTCGGCGAGGATGTTACCGCCAATGTGCGCACCATCCGCAACGTGCCACTGCGCATCCCGGTGGACTATGGGCAGGATCTCGAGCCTCCGGCACGCATCGAGGTGCGAGGCGAGATCTATATGCCCCGCGATCTGTTCGAGGAGCTCAATGAGGAACGGGTGGAGGCGGGGCAGGCGCCCTTTGCCAACCCCCGTAACGCCTCGGCCGGCTCGGTGCGCCAACTCGACCCTCGCATCACGGCGCAGCGCCCCCTGCGGATGTATGCCTATGCCATCGGTTATGTCGAGGGCCACGAGATCGAGACCCAGTGGGAGGGCCTCTCTTACCTGAGCGCCCTGGGTTTTGCCGTCAATGCCGACATCCACCTCATGGACGACATCGAGCAGGTGATCGCGTACAGCCGGGAATGGATGGACGATCGCGAGGGCCTCAACTATGAGGCCGATGGCATGGTGATAAAGGTCAACGACCTGGCCACCCAGGAGCGCCTGGGGATTGTTGGCAACTCGCCGCGCTGGGCCGTCGCCTACAAGTTCCCCGCCCGCGAGAGCACCACGCGCCTGCAGTCGATCGAGGTCAACGTGGGGCGGACCGGTGTGCTGACGCCCTATGCTGTGCTGGAACCGGTGCGCCTGGGCGGCGTCGAGATTCGCCAGGCCACCCTGCACAACTTTGAGGACCTCTTGCGCAAGGATATCCGTGAGGGCGACATCGTCATTGTGCGCCGGGCGGGCGATGTCATCCCCCAGGTGCTCAAGCCGGTGGAAGAGCTGCGCAGCGGCGACGAGCAAGCGTCCACCATCCCTACCAATTGCCCCTCGTGCGGAGAGCCCGTCTCGCAGGAGCCCGATGCCATAGCCATCTATTGAGACAACGTCCAGTGCCCGGCCCAACGGGTGCGTCGCATCGAGCATTGGGCCTCGCGGGGCGCACTGGATGTCGATGGCCTGGGCATTCGGGTGACGCACATGCTCGTTGATGCGGGCCTGGTGCGCGATGTTGCCGATCTCTATGCCCTGGACAAGGAACAGCTCGTGGCGTTGGAGGGCTTTCAGGAGAAGCGTGCCGAGAACCTGCTGCGGGCGCTGGACGCGACGCGTGAGCGACCTCTCTGGCGGGTGATCACTGGCCTGGGCATTCGCGGCGTGGGCAGCCAGGTGGCCCAGATCCTGGCGAACCACTATCACGCGCTGGAGGCGCTCATGCAGGCCGGCGAGGACGATCTGGTCGAGATCGAGGGCATCGGGCCCATCCTTGCCGCCAACATCGTGGCCTTTTTCCAGCAGCCCCACAATCAAGATATGATCGAACGCCTCGGGGAGCGTGGTGTGCGTCTGGCCGAGGAAGCGCCCGCGCAGGAGTCTGCCGCCAAGCCCCTGGACGGGCTGACCTTTGTGATCACGGGCACCCTGCCGTCGATGACCCGTGACGAGGCCGCGTCGTTGATCGAGTCGCACGGGGGGCGGGTCACCGGCAGCGTGTCGGGCAACACCGACTATTTGCTGGTGGGCGACAAGCCGGGTGCCAGCAAGACGCGCCAGGCAGAGAAGCAGAATGTGCCCACGCTGGAAATTGATGGCCTGATGGCCCTGATCGAGGGCGAGGCCGATTCCTGAGCATGGCATGACGAGCTCTCCCGACACGCTGGCGACGATCCGCCACGACCCGCGCTTTGCGCCGCATATCGTCGCCTGGCGCACGGTGCCGCCCACGGCCGCCCGATATGCGCCAACCCCCGCCGGGCTGCACCCGCGCCTGCGTGCGCTCCTGATGGCACGCGGGATCGAGCGCCTCTACAGCCACCAGGCCCAGGCCGTCGAGTACGCGCTGCGGGGCGCCAACGTCGTCGTGGTGACGCCCACCGCCTCGGGCAAGACGCTGTGCTACCAGCTTCCGGTGCTGGATCGCCTCTTGCGCGAGCCAGACAGCCGCGCCCTGTACCTGTTCCCCACCAAGGCTCTGGCTCAGGACCAACTGCATGGGCTGCACCGCGACCTGGACGAGATCGAGCTGCAGGCGGCGGCCGTCACCTATGACGGCGACACGCCCCAGCATCTCCGGCGCGGCTTGCGGGAGCGGGCCCAGGTGCTGATCACGAACCCCGACATGCTGCACATGGGCATCCTGCCGCACCATGTCCAGTGGCGCGAGCTGCTCTCCAAGCTGGCCTATGTCGTGATCGACGAGATGCACATCTATCGCGGCGTGTTTGGCAGCCATGTGGCCCATGTGTTGCGGCGTCTGCGGCGTCTGTGCGCCTTTTATGGCAGCAGCCCCCGCTTTGTCCTGGCCTCGGCCACCATCGCCAATCCGGCAGAGCTGGCCGAGAACCTGATCGGCGCGAGCGTCGAGCTGGTCGAGGAGAGCGGTGCGCCCGGTGGCGAGCGGCACGTCGCCCTCTACAACCCGCCCATCGTCGATGAGCGGCTGGGGATCCGGCGTTCGCCGCTCGTCGATGCCGAGAACCTGGCGCTGACGCTGGTCCGCAGAGGGCAGCAGATCGTCTGTTTCACCCGCTCGCGCATGGCCGTGGAGCAGCTCGTGATCGCCCTGCGCCGCCGGGCGCGCGAGGCGAGCCTGCCGCCCGGCGCGTTTCGGGGCTATCGCGCCGGTTACCTGGCGACCGAGCGCCGCGAGATCGAGGCCGGGCTGCGCGACGGCGAAGTGCGCTGCGTGGCGGCCACCAGCGCCCTCGAGCTCGGCATCGACATCGGCGATCTCGACCACGTCATTCAGATCGACGCCCCCGATACCGTCGCCTCCTTCCTCCAGCGCATGGGC
>SKRJ01000295.1 GCA_007118555.1 Anaerolineae bacterium
CCCCACGCCCACCAGGTACTGGCCATGCATGGCCGCCAGCAGCAGGAAAAAGGCCGCTGCGACCGCGCTCACGCCACCTGCCAGGCCATCCATATTGTCCAGCAGGTTGACGGCATTGGTGATGCCCACGATCCAGAGCAGCGTGACCACCGGGTTGAGCGGGCCGAGCCAGGGCAATTGCGTGCGTACCCCCGATAGCAGCAAAATGCCCGCCGCCAGAACCTGCACGCCCAGCTTGACCAGGGGGCCAAGCCCCACTCGGTCATCCCACAGGCCAACCAGCGAGCACAGCGTTGCGCCTGCAAAGATACCGACGACCTCTTGCACATACGAGCGATCGCCCAGAAGGATCAGCGAGAAGATGAATGCCACATAGATGGCCACGCCGCCAATGAGCGGCATGGGGCGGGCGTGAATCTTGCGCGCCACCGGCTGATCCATCAGCCCGACCCGGGGCGCAGCCCAGCGGGCGAGGGGCGTGAGGCTCACGGCCATGATAAAGGCGCTGACCACGATCAAAAGATACTGAGACATTGTCTGAGCGTCCTCCTGAGGCCTTTGTCTACAGACCCGGGAACCTTACGGCTCCTGGGCCAGCCTGTCGGCCAGCTCCCGCCTGACCTGGCGCAACGTATCGCGATCCTCTGCCGGCGCCACCGCCTCGGCCAGCTCCATATAGTCCAGAGCCCCGACATAGTCGCCCTTGTAGTTGTGCAGATAGATCAAGTTCCTGAGCGTCACATAATCGTCCGGCAGCATCGCAAGGATCTGCAGGTTGGCGTCGATAGCGCCGTCCCAATCCTCGAGTTGCGCGTAGGCAAAGGCCAGTCGGCTCCAGGCATAGGCTATGGTGGGCGCGAGCTCGACACCCTGCTCATAGTGCAGGACGGCCCGCTCCCATTCCCGGCTCTCTGCGTACAGGTCACCCAGCAATATGTAGGTGCTCCCAAATCGGTCGTCCAGTGAGAGCGACTGTTGGTACAGGGCCTCGGCCGCGTCATGGTCACCCAGGGCAGCATGGACCTGGGCCCATTCGTTATACAACTGCACGTTCCGTGGGCTGAGACGTACGGCCTCCTCATAGTGCCCCAGGGCTTGCTCATAGCGCGCCGTAGCAAGCGCGGGATTGGCGGTCGCCTCGGCCCAGGTGCGATAGGCGCGCGCCAGGTTGGCCTCGTGATCGGTATTGCGCGGCGCCAGTGACCGGGCCGTCTCCAACCGATCAAACACCGTGGCAAAGGCAACGTCACGCTGTACCGCATCCGGCATCGATCGGGCGTGCTCCAGACGGGCGCGCCCGGCGAACAGCCAGTAGTGATCCTGCGCAGGGGCCAAATCGGCCGCCGCCTCGTACAACGTCGCAGCAATGTCCCAACGCGAGTCGGCATCAAAGCGCAAGGCCTGCTTGTAGACCATGTCGGCTCGCACCGGCTTGAGGTTGAGCTGACTGCCGAGCAACAACGCCACGACGAGCACGGGTGCCACAGCCAGACTGACGTTCCCGCGGGCAAAGGGGACCGGGTCAGAGTCGGCATCCGCCATGTACAGCGCAGTGGCCCAGCCAAGAGCCACGAGCCATACCATGCCCAGGAACAGGGCCAGCAGACCCTGCGGGTCCACCGGGGGGACCAGACGGCTGGCGTGGAGCATTCCGTACACCAAGGCCAAGCCGCCGCCAATGCCCGCCGTGACGCCAAGGGTGCGAGACCAGCCGAGCTCTCGGGCGTTTGCGTCTGGTTCCGAGAGCTGCTCAGCCGTCACGACCAGGACCCCAACTACAAGGACGGCGATGAACATCCAGAGGATGCCCGCAGACAACAGGCCGGGGCCGTCCTGAGCACTTCCGGTCACAAAGGAGGCGGCCAGGATCCTCCCCAGCCCGGGCTCTCCCAGGGGGTTGGTGCTCAGGTTCCAGAACAGAATGGACAGGATCAGCCCGACCAACAGCCCGCCCTCGACCAGCCGGGCCCGCCATGCCCTCTGGTGATCCTGCAGCGGACGCGCCACCCTCCTGCGCCCACCCCTGGCACGTCGCCTGCGGCGGTCGCTTGCCTGCGCTCGGGCCTCGCGAACGGTCACACTGCGTGTCGCCTCGCTGGTCTCGGTGCCGATGGCTTGTTGTCCAAGCAGCACGATCAACGCCGCATACACCCAGAAATAGGTGCGCGTGGCAGCGATGGCGATGCCCACGCTGATCTCGATCCAGTGAGCCGCCACGGCTGCCAGGAGGGCGATCAGCAACAGCAGCGGCAAGCCCTCCAGTCCGGGAGCTCGCTCCGTCGACAACAGGGCCTGTAGGACCACGTACATCGCCAGCCCAAGGAGGATCCCCAGCGGCAGGCCCACCCCCGAGAGGCGCAGCGTCCCCTCCAAGGCCCAGGGGGCAAGGACGCCGGCCAGCCCCCCCACCAGAGCGCACATCCCAAAAAGCCACCGGCTGCGGCGGTCCGGCAGCAGGCCCAACCACGAAAAGCCATGGTAGTAGATACTGACGAACAGGCTGAGGGTGGCCGCCAGCCCGAGCACCCCCGTGGTCAGCAGTGCGTCGAACGTCTCGTTGTGCGAGCGGTCGGGCGTGGCATTGCGCGCCTCGAGATGGGCCAACTCGGGCGGATAGTAGGGGTTGTAGGCCACATACATGGTCTCGGGACCGTGCCCTACGATGGCGCGCAGCGGATTGTCGCCCAGCATCTCGATCGCCCCCTGCCAGATCAGGACCCGCACGCGGCCGGTCCCGCGGTCCAGCTCCAGGACACGACCCAGCCGCCCGATGTAGGGCACGCTACGCACGGGCGCCAGCGGCGAATCGGGCAGGTTGAGCACGACGAGAAAGCCCGCCAGCAGCAGGCCCACGCCAACCAGCCCTGCCAGCACATGGCGGCGATGGCGCACAGCGGCGTACAGCAGCGCAAACAGCAGCATGCCCCCCAGAAGGCCGACCTGCGGACCACGGCTGCCGCTAAAGAGGACCGCCACCACCTGTGCGGCCAGTATCAGGCTGTAGCAGCCGGAGAGCGCCAGGGGCGCCACGGGTCGCCGCAGGACGTGGCCCGCCACGAACAGGAGCGCAATACCCAGGAGGCAGAGCCACAGAGCCGCCACAAAGCCCAGGCTCAGCCAGCCCCAGGCCTGCACCAACAAGAGCACGACCACACCCCCGGCCAGAGCCGCACGCCGTGGCGGCGCCAGTCCTTCTTGGGCGTCGCGAACGCTCTGCATGAGGCGCGCGGTGGTCAGGGGGATGATCATGATCAGATAGGCGGCCACAAAGATGGCGTTGCCCATGGTCGAGGCCACCCGCGTTGTGACGTCGCCCCCCCAGGGCAGCAGATCGAGGCCCCGGTGCTGAATCAGCCCATACAGGGCCACCGGCAGGCTGGCCAGAATCGCGGCAGTGGTCAGGCGTGTCAACTGCTCCTGGCTGCGTAGCAGCAAGAGCAGGACCCCAGCCACGATGATATAGCTGACGAGGGTGTAGGTACCCTGGAGTCGCTGGTACGAGCCCCACAGGCTTACACGAGGCGCTACAGAAAAGAGGGTGGCCAGTCCCGTGGCAAGCAAAACGAACAGGGTTGGGCGCACGAGCGGATAGCGCCAGAAGCGCCCGAGGGCCTCGCGCCACAAAGCCAGACTGTCGCGCCCGGCCCCGGAGCGCTCCAGCCACAGGATGACGCCCAGGGCGAGCATCAGCATCGCAATGGTGCGCAATATGCCCAACTTGTCGGGCTCGAATACCCGATGCGAGTAGATATTGAAAAAGAGCGGGACGGCGACCAGCGCCAGCAGCCATCCCGTCTCGGCAAGCTTTTCGAGGAACAAGCCAACCCTCGTGCGCATTCCTTCTCCTTGGACCGTGCCGCTTGACCCGTGATGATACTTAAAGTTGACGGTTTATGCAACAACGGCTCACGCCTCTGCGTCAGTGTGCAAGCACGTCTGCATAGACGGTGTCGATATCGCGGAACATGCGCTGGGCGGTAAATGCATCGGCCCGCTGACGTGCGCCAGCCGCCAGCGTCTCACGCAGCTCGTCATCATGCACGAGACGGGTCAGCGCCCGTGTCAGCGCATCGGCATCGCGGGGCGGCACGACCAGTCCCGAGACGCCGTTCTGATTGACATAACTCGTGCCTGTGCCCAGCTCGGTGCTCACGATCGGCAGTCCCACGCTGAGCGCCTCGACCTGTACGAGGCCAAAGGCCTCGCTGCGCTCGCTGGCGGGCAGGCAAAAGATGTCGGCAGCCTGATAGTAGGCCGGCAGGCTTTCGTCGTCCACGGCTCCGGCAAAATGCACCCGGTCGACCAGACCAACCGTCTCG
The DNA here is from genome assembly GCA_007118555.1 of Anaerolineae bacterium. GTDB lineage: Bacteria > Chloroflexota > Anaerolineae > UBA1429 > UBA1429 > UBA1429. The sequence goes on from SKRJ01000295.1 coordinate 4,320, forward strand.
GCCTGCGCCCGCAAGGCGACGCCCTCGGGGCCCTCGCCGACGATCACCAGCCGACCGGGCACGTGCTGCATCGCCTCGAGCAGATAGCGCAGCCCCTTGTAATACCGCAACACGCCCACGAAGAGCACGATGGGGCCATGGCCATGGCGATCCCGCAGCATGGCGACCTGCTCGGGCATTGGTGTGCGAAAGCGTTCCTGTTCGATGCCATAGGGCAGGACGGTACAGCGCTCCGACACGCCGGCGAGGATCGTTGAGCTGGCCAGGTAGGCGGGCGAGCTCACCAGGATGCGATCCACACGGCGCAGCATCTGTTGCATCAGCGGCTGGTAGAACGCGAGGATGCGCTTTTGCCGGACGATATCGCTATGGTAGCTGAGCACCGTGGGGCGCCGGCCGAGCAACGGCATCTGGGCGGCCTCGGCGGGCGGGTAGGGAAAGTGCAGATGGGTGATGTCCGGCTGCTGCCGGTAGAGGTGGCCGGGCATGCTCAGGCTGAGCGGCGTAGAGGCGACCTTGGCCACCCTGCCCGCTTTGATCACTCGCACGCCGCCGCGGGTCTCGACCACGGTGCGCCCCCCCGGCGCCGTCGCCAGTACGGTGACATCATGGCCCGCTGCCGCTTGCCCCTCGGCCACGAGCCTGACATGGTTCTCGATGCCCCCCAGCACCGGGTAATAGTCCTTGTAGACATGCAGAACTCGCATCTGTCCTCCAGCTGCTTGCGCTATGATGCCAGTCTACCACAGTTCGGCCCTGTGACCTATCGGGCTCACCGGTGCGAGGACGCGCCGCCGATTGCATCCAAGCGCCCACCCGCATATACTTGGCGCAAGATCCTTGGAGGATGGGAGAGAGAGATGCACCGTACTTTTTTGACGTCGCACAAGAGGCAGTGTCAATCCCTGGATGGCGTATGGGACCTGGTTCCCGACCCCGAGGATCGCGG
>SKRJ01000085.1 GCA_007118555.1 Anaerolineae bacterium
GCATCGAGATCACCCGCATGCGGGAGGATTTCGACGAGTGACGCGGGTTCTGATCCTGTTGGGGTCGAACATAGATCGAGAGCGTAGCATGTGTCAGGCGGCGCGGCGTCTGGACGAGCTCGTCCAGGTGATCGCCTTTTCGCCCGTTTACGAGACCGAGCCGGTCGGCGATGAGGATCAGATGTGCTTTTTCAACGCCGCGGCCCTGGTCGAGACGGCGCTTGAGCCCGACTGTCTCAAGCGCGATGTCCTCCATCGCATCGAGGACGAACTGGGGCGCGTGCGGGGCCCCAACAAGAATGCGCCGCGCACCATCGATCTGGACATTGTCCTGTATGGCGATCGGGTCTGTTCCGTCGAGGGCCGTTCCGTGCCGGACCCCGATCTTTTGCAGTACGCCCACGTGGCGGGGCCTGCCGCCGATCTGGCGCCCGAGTGGGTGCATCCCGAAGCGGGCGAGACGCTAGAGACCATTGCCGCCGGGCTGCCTGTCGCAGGCCTGACACGCAGGTTAGATATTGTGCTGAGCAAATGTAGCAAAAAGTAAGGAGAAGTATGCCACCACTAAAGTTGGACCCTTCGGACTATGATGCCTTTCGTGTGGATCTTTTGGATGTACAGGAGCAAGAGTGCACCAACGATATCGCCTGCGCCATACGCGCGATCCTGGAGGCGATTGGTGAGGATCCCGAGCGACAGGGGCTGGTGCGCACCCCGGATCGTGTGGCGCGTGCCTATGCCGAGCTGACCGCCGGGTATCACGTGGATCCCAAGCGCCTGATCAACGACGCTATCTTTGACGTAACCTATGACGAGATGGTCATCGTACAGGATATCGACTATCACAGCCTGTGCGAGCATCATCTGTTGCCCTTTTTCGGTCGCTGCCATGTGGGCTACATTCCCAACGGCAAGGTCATCGGTCTGAGCAAGATTCCACGCATCGTCGAGATGTTTGCCCGACGCCTGCAGATCCAGGAGCAGATGACGATGCAGATCGCCCATTTCCTGAACGATACGCTGCATCCCCTGGGCGTCGCCGTGGTCTGCGAGGGCCAGCACATGTGCGCTACCATGCGTGGCGTCAAAAAGCCAAACGCGAGTATGGTGACGAGCGCCATGCTGGGAGTGTTCAAGGAGGATCAGCCCACGCGCGCCGAGTTCCTGTCGAATATCGGCCGGCACCATAACGAGCACTAGTCATCGAGAGCTTCGGGCTGGCCCGCCGGGCAGGGGGCGACAGGGCCTGTTCGGCCGGCCCGGGCGCATGTATAATGCCGATAATACAGAGAGCAGCATCACAAGTTTGGCCAGAGGGAGGTGTCCTATGAAGGCTGTCGTAATGGCTGGAGGGGCCGGTTCGCGGCTCAGACCGCTGACGGTGAATCGTCCCAAGCCTCTGGTGCCCATCGTCAACCAGCCCGTCATCGCCCACATTCTGGACCTGCTCAAGCGCCACGGCATCACCGAGGTCGTCATCACACTCCAGTTCATGGCCGAGGCGATCCAGGACTATTTTGGCGACGGATCGCAGTTGGGCATGCAGATCGAGTACTCGATCGAGGAGGTTCCCCTGGGCACCGCTGGTAGCGTCAAGCAGGCCCAGGACATGCTGGACGACACCTTTATCGTCATCAGTGGCGATGCGCTGACGGATATCGATCTTTCGGCGGTGATCGACTTTCACAAGCAGCGAGGCAGCAAGGCGACCCTCACCCTTTATAGGGTGCCCAACCCCCTGGAGTATGGCGTCGTTATTATCGATGAGCAAGGGCGCATCCAGCAGTTCCTCGAAAAACCCAGTTGGGGCGAGGTGATCTCGGACACGGTCAACACCGGGATCTATGTGATCGAGCCAGAGGTGCTCGACTATTTCGAGCCGCAGACCAAGTTCGATTTCAGCCAGGATCTGTTCCCGATGCTGCTGGAAAAGCAGGATCCCATGTACGGCTATGTGGCCGAGGGCTACTGGTGTGACGTGGGTAATCTTTCCGAGTATATGCGGGCCAATGGGGATCTGCTGGCGGGCAAGGTGAAGCTCGAGTCGTTGGGAAACCAGATCGGCGAGGGCATCTGGGTGGGCGAGGACGTCGAGATCGCGCCCGATGCCCAGCTCTTTGCGCCCGTCTACCTGGGGGATGGCGTCAAGATCAAGCAGGGCGTGATCGTTCACGGCCCGGCGGTGGTGCGCGACTATTCGGTGCTGGATCGCTATGTCAACGTGGACCGCAGCGTGGTGTGGCGCAACTGCTATGTGGGGGAGGGCGCCGAGCTGCGGGGCGCCGTGATCAGCCGGCAGTGCAATGTCAAGCGCAAGGGGGTCCTCTTTGAGGGGGTGGTCATTGGCGATTCGACGGTGATCGGCGAGGGCGCCATCATCCACCCCAACGTCAAGATCTGGCCCAACAAGGAGGTCGAGGCGGGGGCCAACGTCACCTCGAGCATCATCTGGGGTGCGCAGGGGCGCCACGTGCTCTTTGGGCGCTTTGGCGTCACCGGCCTTGTGAATATCGATCTCACGCCCGAGTTTGCCGCGCGGCTGGGGGCCACCTTTGGCGCCAGCCTGCCCAAGGGCGCCGTGGTGACGATCAACCGCGATCCACATCGCAGCCCAAGGATGCTCAAGCGGGGGATCATCTCGGGTTTGCCGTCGGCGGGCGTCAACGTCTTGGACCTGCGTTCACGGCCCATCCCGGTGGCTCGCTTTTTCACGCGATTCGCCGAGATTGCGGGTGGTGTGCACGTGCGACTCTCTCCCTTTGACAATCGGGTGGTTGACATCAAGTTCTTTGACCGCAACGGTCAGGACCTGACCAAAGCGCAGGAACGCAGCATCGAGCAGGTGTTCTTCCGCGAGGACTTTCGTCGGGTCTATCTGGACGAGATCGGGACGATCGATTATGCCGATCACGTGGTGGAGCGTTACTCGGAGGCGTTCCTCGCCGCCCTGAATGTGGACGCCATTCGCGACGCCAACCATTACCTCATCGTCGACTATGCCAATGCGCCCACGGCGATGGTGCTCGCGCCGTTGCTTGCCTCGCTCAACTGCCGCGTGGTCGCTCTGAACGGCGACCTGGACGAGACGCGGATGTCCATTCTTCCGGAAGAGTTTGACGAGTCGCTGGATCAGTTGGGCAAGATCTGCAATACCCTCAACACGATCCTGGGCGTGCGTCTTGACGTGGGAGGCGAGCGCATCTTTGTTGCGAATTGCGATGGCAGCCGTGTCGATGAGGTCAAGCTGGCCGCCATGCTTACCGAGATGGCGATGAAGGCCCACGGGGGCGGTGTCGTCGCGGTGCCGGTTTCGATGCCCTCGGTCTTTGAGCGCATCGCGGCCAAGTACGGCGGGCGCATCGTGCGCACCAAGGTGAACCTGCCCTCACTGATGCAGGTCGCCAATGCTCCCGACGTCATCATGGCGACCGATGGCCACGGTTCGTTCATCTGGCCCAAGTTCCAGCCGGTTGTGGACGGCATGATGACCGTCGCCAAGATGCTCGAGTTTCTCACGCTGCAGGATGTCTCGTTGTCGCAGGCGCTGGCGTCGGTCCCGACCTACCATCGCGCCCAGAGCCAGGTCGGGTGCCCCTGGGAGGGCAAGGGCAAGGTGATGCGGCTGCTGAACCAGCAATACAAGGATCGTCTCGACGACCAGATCGATGGCGTCAAGATCAATCTGGGCGAGGGCGAATGGGTGCTGGTGCTGCCCGATGCGGACCATCCGCTGTTCCACATCTTTGCCGAGGCCCACAGTGAGGATCAGGCCGAGGGCCTGGTGGATCGCTATCGCCGCATCGTGGAGAGCTTCCAGGACTAGTCGCGGCGAGCACGACTCTTGACGGCGGCGCGGTCCTTGGATCGCGCCGCTGCGGCGTTTGACGCCGTTGCGTTTGACGCCGTTGCGTCAATCCCTTTGACGGCAGAGGCCGTCACGATCATATACCACCTCGCCGTCGAGGATCGTCAGGTCGGCCCGGGTGTCGAGCAGGGCCTCGGGGGGCGCGGCGCTGATATCGCGCGAGAGCACGGTGACATCGCCGCGCTTGCCGACCGTCAGGCTGCCGCGCTCGTTCTCGCCATAGGCGGCATAGGCGGCTCCCTGCGTGTAGGCGTACAGCGCCTCGTCCAGGCCGAGCCGCTGCTCGGGGTACCAGCCGTCGGGCGGGTTGCCGTCGGCGTCGCGCCGGCTGATGGCGGCGTACAGGCCCGGCATCGGGTCCAGCCCCTCGACCGGCGCGTCGGTGCCCAACGCCAGATGCGCGCCGCTGGCGAGCAGATCGCGCCAGGCGTAGGCATAGCGGCAGCGCGCGCCCCACTGCCGCTCGGCCATGACCCGATCATGGACGGCGTGAATCGGCTGCATCGAGGCGATCACCCGCAGGGCCGCCAGGCGCGGCAAATCCTCGGCAGACAAGAGCTGCACATGCTCGATACGTTGACGCAACTTGCGTTGACACAGGCTATGCAACTCCGACTCCGCCTGTGCGAGTTCCTCTGCCAACCGCTCGTAGATATCCAGCACGCGCCGGTTCGCGGCGTCGCCGATGGCGTGGATGGCCGACGCCAGGCCGTGGTGGCCCGCCAGCCGCACCGCCTCTAGCAGCGTCTGGGTGTCCGTGGCGGCCACGCCATGGTTGTCGGGCTGCCCCTCGTAGGGGGCCAGCATCTCGGCCGTGCCCGAGCCCAGGGCACCGTCGGCAAACATCTTGACGTGGCCGATGCGCAGACGCGTGCTCCCATAGCCGGTTCGCAGGCCCAGAGCCACGGCCTCGTCGAGGCATCGCAGGGGGAGCATGTGCCAGACCCGCACGGTCAGCTCGCCGGCCTGCTCCAGCTCGGCCAGCGCCCGGAACGATTCGGGGCCCTCGCAACTGTGCACAGCCGTGATGCCGTAGCGGGCGCAATCGGCCAGGGCCGCCCGCGCGGCCTGCCGCCAGCCCTGGCGATCGGGCGGGGGAATGACGGCATCGATGCGGGCCCGCGCATTCTCGGACAGGATGCCGGTGGGCTGGCCGGACGCATCGCGTCGGATCTGGCCGCCCGGCGGATCGGCGCTGCTGCCATCGACCCCGGCCTCTTGCAGCGCCAGGCTGTTGACCCACAGAGAGTGGTGGTCCTTGGAATCGAGGGCCACCGGTCGGTCACTCACGACACGATCCAGGTCGTGGCGGGTGGGCGGCACGGGGTGTGGCCAGAGGTTGTGGTCCCAACCGGCGCCACGTAGCCAGCCCGAGCCGGCTTCCGATCCA
>SKRJ01000155.1 GCA_007118555.1 Anaerolineae bacterium
CCCTTGATGTCGGCCACGACGCGGATGGCGCGCACATGGGGCAGGTAGGAGCGATGGGGCTCGGCCAGGGCTTCGGCCAAGGGCTGCCCCAGCCGGTCGGCGTGCTTGTCATAACTGTCGGGGCCAAAGAGGCTGCGCACCAGCGAATAGCCGTTGGTGTGCAGGCCGTGGGACGCGAGGCCGATCAGCTTGTCGCCGGCGGTGATGCGGGTGCCATCGATGATGGCGTCACGTTCGACGACGCCGACGATGGTGCCGGCAATGTCCATCTGCCCGGGCGCATAGACGCCGGGCATCTCGGCGGTTTCGCCGCCCAGGAGCGCGCAGCCCGCCTCGCGGCAGGCCGCCGCCACACCGCTGACCACATCGGCGATCGTCTGCGGGTTGAGCGAGGGCGCCGCCACATAGTCCAGGAAAAAGAGCGGCTCGGCGCCCTGCACGAGAATGTCGTTGATGCAGTGGTTGACAATGTCGCGCCCCAGGCTGTCATAGCGGCCGATGGCGCCCGAGATCACGGTCTTGGTGCCGACGCCATCGGTGGACGCCACCAGCACGGGGTGGTCCATCTCCTGCAGGCGACGGGCGTCGAACAGCCCGCCAAAAGAGCCGATCCCGAGGAGCACCTCGGGACCATAGGTAGAGCGTACGGCGGCGCTCATGAGCTCGACGGCGCGATTGCCGGCGTCAATGTCCACGCCAGAGCGGGCATAGGCACTCTCTGACATTACGCCTCCTTGACCAGGCCCTTGGCCCCGATATCCTGCCGATAGAACGCGCCGGGCCACCGGATCTGGCCCACCGCCTCATAGGCGCGATCCATGGCCTGCGCCAGGTCGTCGGCCCAGGCCGTCACGCCCAACACACGCCCGCCGTCGGTAATGACGCGCCCCTGATTCCCCGGCGTCTGATCCTGCAGGGTGCCCGCATGGAACACGTACACGTCGTCGCTATCGGCCAAGGATTCCAGGCCCTCGATCTCGAAACCGAGCTCATAGTCGCCCGGATAGCCGCCCGAGGCCATCACGACGCACACGGCCGTCTGATCGATCCAGCGCAGGGCGATCTGGCCGAGCTCGCCATTGACGCAGGCCTCGATCACCGAGAGCAGGTCGGTCTCGAGCAGGGGCAGGATCACCTGCGCCTCCGGATCGCCAAAGCGGCAGTTGAACTCGAGCACGGAAAAGCTGTCGCCCTCGACCATGAGCCCCGCATAGAGCACGCCCACATAGGGCTCGCCCATCTCGCGCAGGCCGTCGACCACCGGTTGCAGCACCTGGTCGACCACGCGCTGGAGCATCGGTTGGCTCAGCACCTTGGCCGGGGCATAGCAGCCCATGCCGCCGGTGTTGGGGCCCCGGTCGCCGTCATAGGCGGCCTTGTGATCCTGCGAGAGGATCATGGGCTCGACGTGCTTGCCATCGACAAAGGCCAGCACCGACACCTCCTGGCCGGTGAGAAACTCTTCGATGATCACGCGGTCGCCCGCCGCTCCAAAGCGGCGATCCAACATGATACCCCGCAGGGCGTCCTGGGCCTCTTCGTCGGTCTGGCACACGAGCACGCCCTTGCCCGCGGCCAGGCCATCGGCCTTGACCACGATGGGAGCGGGGTGCGCCTCCAGATAGGAGCGGGCCGAGGCATAGTCGGTGAATGAGGCAAAGTCGCCGGTCGGGATGCCGTGCTCGCGCATGAAACGCTTGCTGAACGACTTGGAGGACTCGATGCGCGACGCCATCGCCGTGGGGCCAAAAGCAGGCACGCCCACCGCCGTGAGCTCGTCCACCAGGCCCGCGGCCAGGGGCGCCTCGGGCCCCACAATGACCATGTCGATGCCCTGTTTGCGCGCAAAGGTCACGATGCCATCCACATCCTCAGCCTTGATGGGGACGTTGGTGGCCAGAGCGGCGGTGCCGCCATTGCCCGGCGCCACAAAGATCTCGGTCTCTTGCGGCGATCGATCCAACGCCCACACAAGAGCATGTTCCCGGCCTCCCGATCCGACGACGAGTAGTTTCACCTCACTTGCTGCCTTTCTACTGTCTCGCAGCGCTGCTCCTCGCGGGGCAAGAATCCCCCTGCCTTTTGCTCAAAGGGATACTCACCGGTAAAGCAAGCGGTGCAATAGCGGCCCAGTGGACGATTGAGCGCCTCGATCATCCCCTCCAGGCTCAAAAAGCCCAGCGAGTCTGCATCCACCTCGCGCTCGATCTCCTCGACCGACAGGCGATGGGCGATCAGCTCATCGTAGGTGGCCATATCCACCCCCATAAAGCATGGGTGCCGGATGGGTGGCGACGAGATGCGCAGATGCACCTCCTCGGCGCCGGCCCGTCGCAAGAGCTGCACCGTGGGCTTGGATGTGGTGCCACGCACGATGGAATCGTCCACCACGACGACCCGTTTGCCCACCAGGACCTGGGGCATCGGGTTGAACTTTAAAGCGACGCCGGCCTTGCGCAGCCGGTCATCGGGCTGGATGAACGTGCGTCCGATGTAGCGGTTCTTCATCAGCCCTTCGCTATAGGGGATGCCCGATTCGTTGGCATAGCCGATGGCTGCGGCCGTCGCCGAGTCCGGTATGCCGATCACCAGGTCGGCCTCCACGGGATACTCGCGGGCGAGCTGGCGGCCCAGCTCCTGACGCACCTCATGGAGCAACTGGTCATCGATGATGCTATCAGGGCGCGCAAAGTAGATGTACTCGAACACGCACAATTGCGAACGCTCTGGCTCGCGGCCCTGGACCATGCGCATGCCATCATCATTGATGATGACGATGGCGCCGGCAGGCACCTCCTGCACGTTGTATGCGCCCACGGTCTCGAGGGCGCACGATTCCGAGGCGACCACCCAGCCGCCGTTGAACTGACCGATGCTCAAGGGCCGAAAGCCCCAGGGGTCGCGCACGGCATAGAGTGTGTCGCGCGTCATGATGGTGAGCGAGTAGGCGCCCAGGGCCAACGACATCATCTCTCTGATGCGATCCACCCAGTCGTTCCCTTGGGCACCGGCCAGCATCTGGATCAGGATCTCGGAATCGCAACTCGAAGCCAGGCCTACGCCGCGCTCAAAGAGCTGCTTGCGGAGCTCTTCGGTGTTCACCAGGTTGCCATTGTGCGACAGGGCAACGGGGCCCAGGGCCGACTCGAGCAGGAATGGCCCGGCGCTCACCTGCCGGGCCGAGTCTGCCGTCGAGTAGCGCGTGTGTCCGATGGCGATATGGCCCTCCAGCGGGGCCAGATTCGCCTCGTTGAACACCTGCGCGACCAATCCCATCTCCTTGTACAGTTTGGCCCGATATCCGTCGCTCACGGCGATACCTGCGCTCTCCTGGCCACGATGTTGCAGCGCAAACAGGCCAAAGAACGTGATACGAGCTACGGCCTCGTCTCGCGCAAAGATGCCAAACACGCCGCAAGCCTCCTTGGGGCTGTCGTCGAAAGTTGTGAGTATTTGTTCTGTCATACTAGCCTCACTAGAGTGGCTAACAGAAACCTATTCCTCGTTGAGGGAGCGATCGGCGTCGATCAGTTGCTGCATATTGTCTTGCTGGTGTGCCTTGACCCGCTTGCGGAGCTCGGGATCGGCAATGGCCAGGATCTTGGCCGCCGCCAGAGCCGCCGCTGCAGGCTCGAGCACCACCATGGGGGCGACGCCGCCGGGCATGCGCAGCGAGGAAAAGATGTCGGCGCCACCAAAGGACGATGAATAGGGCGGGCACGCGATCACAGGGCTCGATACGCTCGAGTCGGCCATGCCACTCAGAGCGTTCGACCGTCCGGCTACGGTGATATAGACGATGGGGCCTTCTTCGGCCTCGACGCGGTCCAGCAGATCCAGCAGGTAACGTGGGCTCTTGTGGGCGGAGGCGATGTGGCGTTCGGTCTCGATGCCAAAGGCCTCGCAGGCGGCGACGATCTTGCCAACATGGTCGAGATCACTCTTGGAACCCATGAGAATAACAACGCGTGCCGACATGGTAGGAACTCCTTTACCAGATCCTCTTTACATTATACACCAGTTATCGCGAGGCGGCAGGTACGCTCTTGACGTATGGCTCCAAGCGTCTGCCCAGATCGTCGCCTGACGCGGCCAGGTTATGCAACCGCGTCAGGCGCGTATTCCGATGCTGTGCGCCAGGCCGCGAGGCTCTAGTCCTCTTCTACAAAGCTGTTCGTCAGCTCGGCCACCTGCGCATAGTTGGTCAGTACCTCTCGCAGGCCATCATCGGTGACCTCGGCCAGGTTGCGGTATACCTGCTTGTCCAACATGCGATTCTTGTCGCCACCGGGCCAGATGCGCCACGAGTCATTGTCAATGACATCGGCGACCACGAGCGTGCCGTCCTCGTCGGTGCGGCCAAACTCGATCTTGAGGTCCACCAGGGTCACATCCTGCTTGGCCCAGGCCTCTTCCAGGATCTCGAACACCTGACGTCCCACGTTGGCCATCTGCTCGATCTCCTCGGCGTTGGCCAGCTCCATCTCCTGGATCTGCTCCTCGTTGACCTGGGGATCGTGGGCGGCGTCGTCCTTGTAAAAGTACTCGACGAGCGTGGGCTCAAAGCGCGTGCCCTCCTCCACCTCGGGATGGCGTCTGAGGTAGGAGCCCGTCGCGATGCGGCGCATGACGACCTCGATGGGGATCATGGTGCAGCGGGAGACCACGTTCACATTCGCGGCCGGCATGCCGATATAGTGGGTGGGGACGCCCTCTTGCTCCAGCAGATAAAACACGTTCGAGGTGGTCAGGCAAGCCAGCTCACCCTTGCCGGGCAACTGGCTGCGGCGCGCACCGTCTCCGGCCGTCAGATCGTCCTTGTGCAGCACATAGACCACATCCTCGCGCTCTGGATGCGCATAGATGATCTTGGTCTTGCCCTCGGTCAGTTTTGCCCCGAACTCGATCCTGTCTGCCATCTCTGTTCTCCTTCTCTTGCTAGCGGAACGGCTCTATGCGATCTCGCCAGAAATCCTCTCGCGGAGAGTGACCGCAAACTCACGGCAAAGGGCGGGCGCCTGACCGGCGTCGGCGCCCTCGGCCATGATTCGCTCTACGCTCTCGGGCGAGAGGTACGCATTCACAGTTTCGTCCGTGGCCAGCCGCTCGATCAAGGGGTTGGGTTCGCCGGCCTGCATATCCTCCCAGGCGGCCATGCAATGATCGCGGATCAGCTCGTGCATGGCCTGGCGGTCGGCCCCCGCCTTGACCAGGGCCATCAGCAGTGGCTCGGTGGCCGCAAAAGGCCCGTAG
>SKRJ01000193.1 GCA_007118555.1 Anaerolineae bacterium
AAGCCAGCAGCGCCCGGGTGGCGCTGTCACTGATCAATGCCGGTCTGGAGCCCGAAATAGTGCGGCTGCTGGATGGTGGCTTTGCTGCCTGGCTCGAGGCGGACCTGCCGACGGCATCGCTCCAGTAGCACGATGACATCGCTAGCGGGGGCCGCGTCAACATTTGACGCGGCCTTGGCCGTATAGTACAATGCCGCCCGTGAATCGAATGACCTGCTCTCCGAATCATCCGGCCTAACTCATTCCCACGGGAGCTGACAGGGTCGGTGATCGTGCCGCTGACAGGGACGTCAGGGGCGAACGGTATGATTGGAAACGATCATGCCCCCCATGCTTGGAAAGGAGAACGGGGGAACGACGCTTGGCGCCGGTTCTCTTGTCCCTGCATGGCAAGAGAACCGGCTTTTTTTCGTGGTACGTACTCGATGCCCAGGAGGTATGGCCATTTCTGCCCTACTCGACGGTCTGCGACAGGCCTTGTCGCTGATACTGGAGCGCGATCCTGCCCTGCTAGAGATCGTCCGACTCACCTTTGAGGTCTCGGGCGTGGCCCTGTTCTTTAGCTCGCTCATCGGCATCCCGTTGGGCGCCTTCCTGGGCATGAGGCGTTTTCGCGGCCGTCGACTGGTGATCTCGGCGCTATACACGGGCATGGGCTTTCCGCCGGTGGTCATCGGGCTGCTGGTATACATGCTGCTCTCGCGTACGGGGCCTCTTGGTCAGATCGATGGCGATCACATCCCTCGCCTGTTTACACCCGCCGCCATGATGCTGGCCCAGACCATCATCTCGTTCCCGCTGGTGGCCGGGTTCACCATGGCGGCCGTCATGGGCGTAGAGCCGCACCTGCGCCAGCAGATTCAGGCGCTGGGGGCCACCCCCATGCAGACAGCCTGGGCGGTCCTCGTAGAGGCCCGCATCGGCGTCATCGTCTCCATCATCGCCGGGTTCGGCAGCATCATCTCGGAGGTGGGCGCCGTGATGCTGGTGGGCGGCAACATCGTGGGGCGCACCCGGGTGCTCACCACGGCCATCGTTCTCGAGACACGCAAGGGCAACTTTGACCTGGCCTCGGCCCTGGGGATCATCCTGCTGGGCCTTTCGTTCATGGTCAACGCGACCATGATGCTGATGCAAGGAAAGAGTTTCGATCAATGAGTCAGCCGGTTTATCGTTTGGATAATGTCATCAAGCGCTACGATCTTCGGGAGGTGCTACACGTCGACGCGCTGGAGGTGCACGCCGGCGAGATCCTGGCCCTGGTGGGGCCCAGCGGCTCGGGCAAGAGCACCTGCCTGCGCCTGCTCAACTTTTTGGAGGCGCCCACCAGTGGCACCATCCGCTTTGATGGCCGCAATTATGGCTCCAACGGTTCGGTGCCCCTCGATGTGCGGCGCCGCGTGACCACCGTGTTCCAACGCCCGCTGCTGCTCAATCGCAGCGTGCAGGCCAACGTGGCCTATGGCCTGCGCCTGCGTCGCGCGCCTGACACCAGGGCCCGGGTCGAGGACGCCCTCTCCCGCGTGGGGCTGCTTGGGCTGGCCCGCCAAAAGGGGTCCACCCTGTCGGGCGGTGAGGCGCAACGCGTGGCGCTGGCCAGGGCCATGGCGCTGGAGACCGATGTGCTCTTGCTGGACGAGCCCACGGCCAACCTGGATCCGTACAACGTGGGCGTGATCGAGGAGATCATCCGCGAGCTGAACGTCGAGCGCGCCACGACCATGGTGCTGGTGACCCACAACGTGTTCCAGGCGCGGCGTCTGGCCCACCGCGTGGGCCTGCTGCTGGACGGCGAGCTGGTGGAGGTGGCCGATGTCGAGCGGTTCTTTGCGGCCCCGACGGACCCGCGCACCTTGGCCTTTGCCCGTGGCGAGATGGTGTACTAGCAAACCCCATGCCAAAGGAGAAACATGAAACGCACGATTCGCATCCTGATGGTAGCCCTGTTCGCGATGTTGCTGCTGGTGGCCTGTGCTACCGAGACCCAGGAGCCGGCGGCGGAGACCGGAGGCAGTGACGGTGGCGTGCTGATGCTGGCCACGACGACCAGCACCGACGACTCGGGCCTGCTGGCCTACATCCTGCCTGATTTCGAGGCCAGGTACGGTGTGCGGGTGGACGTGGTGGCCGTGGGCACGGGCCAGGCCCTTGCCCTGGGTATGGACGGTAACGCCGATGTGGTGCTGGTGCATGATCGGGCCCGCGAGGACACGTTCATGGCCGAGGGCCACGGCGTGCGCCGCGAGGACGTGATGTACAACGACTTTGTCATTGTTGGCCCAGAGGATGATCCGGCGGGCGTACGCGGCATGACCGATGTGTCCGAGGCCTTCCGCAGGATCGCCGACTCGGAGAGCACGTTCATCTCGCGAGGTGACGAATCGGGCACCCACGGCAAGGAGAATGCCGTCTGGAGCGCCGCCGGTATCGAGCCCTCGGGCGGCTGGTACGTCTCGGCGGGCCAGGGCATGGGCGACGTTTTGACCATGGCCGAGGAGCAACTGGCCTATACCCTGAGTGACAGGGCCACCTACCTCTCGCGGCTGACCGACGGGTTCGATCTGGTGATCGTGGTCGAGGGCGATCCGATCCTGTTCAACCCTTACGGCGTGATGGCCGTCAACCCGAACAAGGGCGCGCACATCCAGGCCGATCTGGCGGACCAGTTCATCGACTGGCTGATCTCGGAAGAGACCAAGGCCATGATCGGCGAGTTTGGCGTGGCCGAGTTCGGCGCGCCGCTCTTTGTCCCTGAGTAAAGACAACTTCCCCTCATGGGTCGAGGGCCCTCGCCATTGCGGCGGGGGCCCTCGGCTTTTTGTGTCGATCACCAAACCACGGGGAATATCCCAAATGTTATCCCAAATATCCCAAATGGGCTGGTATCCGACGGGCCTGCGGCGTGCCAATATGCAGCGCTTGGACAAGCTGCACGGCAGAGCACCTGCCAAATACCTTCTCTTGGGGTACAATCGATGCATCAAGCGGCCAAAGACCGCACTCGTACCAGCCAGGAGGTGTTATGGAGACAGAACATGTCATTGTCTATCGGCAGGAGGATCGCTACGCGGGCTGGCCGGCCAACTATGGCCTGTGGGCCTGGGGCGACGAGCTGGTGCTGGGCTTTGTTGTGGGCCATCCCCGGCCCGAGGAGCGGTTCCACGCCCGCGACCGCGGGCGCCCCTTTTCCACGATGCAGGCCCGCAGCTTGGACGGCGGGCGGACCTGGGCCGCCGAGCCGCTGACGGCGCCCGCCCCCGGGGGCCGCGCCCTCTCGGCCGACGAGCACATGCTGCCCGAGCTGGGGCTGGACAGCGCCCTGGCGCAGGGTCTGGAGCCCCTGCCGGCCCCGCTGCAAGAGCCGCTGGATTTCGCCGACCCCGAGCTGGCTCTCTTGTGCGCCCGCACCGGCCTGGGCGGCGGCACCCGCTCCTGGTTCTATGCCTCTTTCGATCGCTGTCATACCTGGCAGGGGCCCTACGCGCTGCCCATGTTCGGCCAGACGGGCATCGAGGCGCGCACCGATTGCTTGATCGACGATGCGCGCACCTGCACCCTGTTCCTGACCGCCGCCAAGGCCGATGGTGACGAGGGCAAAGGCGTATTCTGCGCCCGCACCGTGGATGGCGGGCGCTCGTTTGCGCTGCGGTCCTGGGTGGCCACCAGCGAGGGCGGCTATGTCATCATGCCGTCCAGCCTGCGCCTCTCGCCCGAGACGATCGTGACCGCCGTGCGCGTCCATGGGGGCGGCGTCTTTGATGAGGGGCAGCACTGGATCGACCTCTATCGCTCCGATGATGACGGCCTGACCTGGCGCCATGTGGCGCGTCCCGTGCCCGACACCGGCCGCGGCGGCAATCCACCGGGCATGCTGCGCCTGCACGATGGCCGCCTGTGCCTCACCTATGGCTACCGCGCCGAGCCCTATGGCATCCGCGCCCGCCTCAGTGACGATGAGGGGACTACCTGGGGCGAGGAACTGGTTTTGCGCGACGACGCCGGAAGCCATGATATCGGCTATCCCCGCACGATCCAGCGCCCCGACGGCACCGTGGTCACCGCCTACTATTACAACGACCGGCTGGGGGCAGCGGCATACATCGCCGCGACGTTGTGGCGACCGTGAATCGCGTGCCGGAAAGGAGCCCGATGGCGACGTTTCTGCCCGGCAGCCGCATCGAGATCGTGGGCGAGGTCCCGCGCCCGGCCCGCATCCACGCGGCTCTGCTCGACTTTGACGGCACCCTCTCGCTGATTCGCGGCGGTTGGCAGAGGATCATGCTGGATCTCATGGTCGACGTGCTGGCCGACGCCGCTCCCTGCGAGTCCGAGGATGCCCTGCGAGCCGAGGCCAGGGGCTATGTCGTCGATCTGACCGGCGAGCCCACCATCGTCCAGATGCAGGCCCTGGCCGACGCGGTGGCCCGGCGTGGCGCCCGAGCCGATTCGCCCGAAGCGTACAAGCAGCGGTATCTGGAGCGTCTGCAAGAGACCATACAGGGGCGGCTGGACGCCCTGGCGGCGGGCGCCCTATCACGGGAGGATCTGATGGTGCCGGGGGCCATTCAATTACTGGAGGAGCTGGCGCGCCGCGATATCGCCTGCTGCCTGGCCAGCGGCACCGACCACGACCAGGTGGTGCGCGAGGCGGGCCTCCTGGGCATCGCCGACTGCTTTGATGCCGGCATCTATGGCGCGGTGCCGCCGCCCGCCGTCTTTTCCAAGGCACTCGTGATCGACGATCTGCGGCGATGCCATGGGCTGGCCGGCCCCGATCTGCTGGTGGTGGGCGACGGGCCGGTCGAGATCGCCGAGGGTGAGCGGGCCGGCGCCATCACCGTCGGCGTCGCCAGCGACGAGGACCATCCGGGGCGCCTGGATGCCGACAAGCGCGCCATCCTGATCGGTGCCGGGGCCGCCCTCATCGTGCCCGACCTGACCGAGCAGCAACAGCTCTGGGAGTATCTCGAGGCTCCGGCGAGATAGGCGACAATGGAGGTTGCCATGCCATACCCGATCTTTGACCGTATCCGGCTGCGAATGCGCCCCCTGGCGGAGCGCGTGCACGACATGCAACTGGACGAGGTCCTGCCCCTCGATGCCGAGTTGCCCCTGTACCAGGGGCCCGAGCTGGCCACCCTCGCGGAACGCATCCGCGCCGCGCGCGACCAGGGGCGCCCCGTGATCCTGATGATGGGCGCCCACGTGATCAAGGTGGGGCTTTCGCGTTTCGTCATCGACCTTTTGGAGCGT
>SKRJ01000463.1 GCA_007118555.1 Anaerolineae bacterium
CGAGCGCTTTGCCCGCGAGTGTGCGATGCAAGGGGGCGAGAACCTGACGGACGAGGCGCGTGAGGCGTGGGAGGCCTGGCGTGCTGCGCGCCTCAGCGAGGAGGCGCTGGCCAGGTGGCCCGATCTCGCCCTGGCGCCGCTGACCCAGGATGCCGCCGACCCCCAGAAAACCCATGGCACGACGGTGTTCCTGGCGCAAGAGGCGGGCGGCCACATGGCGGGGGGCGTGAGCACCAGCGGCTGGGCTTACAAGTATCCCGGCCGGCTGGGCGACTCGCCCATTATCGGGGCGGGCTGCTATGTCGACGACCGGTATGGGGCGGCGGCGTGTGTCGGGCAGGGCGAGCTGACGATACGCGCGGGTACGGCCCGCGCCGTGGTGCTGTACCTCAAGATGGGCCTGGGCTTGGAGGCCGCCTGTCACGAGGCCATCGCCGATCTCGAATCCCTGCGGGATGACCTGCGTTCGTTTGTCATGATCCATGCCTTGTCGGCTCGGGGCACGCACTATGCCATAGCCTGGGGCGATCACCCCAACCCGCGCTACTGGCTCTGGCAGGACGGCATGGCTGCGCCCGAGCTGCGCGACGCGGAGCAGATGTGCTGATCGAGGCAGAGGTCCACGCAATTCGTCACGGCGATGGGAGGGATTATGCCTACTATAGATTGCAACGGCGTCACGCTCTACTACGAGCTGAGCGGGCAAGAGGGACCGCCGCTCGCGATGGTGCACGGAGCCTGGTGGTCGCACCGCTCATGGGAGGTGGTAGCTCCCGCTCTGTCCCGGTCGGTCCGATTGCTGACCTATGACCGCCGCGGGCACAGCGACAGCCAGCGCCCCGAGGGCCCCCTGCTCATTCGCAATGATGTAGCCGATCTGGCGTCCCTGATCGAGCAGCTCGATCTCGCGCCGGCCTGGGTCGCCGGGGTCTCATCCGGGGCGAGTGTGGTCCTGCGGCTGGCGGGCGAGCGACCCGAGCTGCTGCGCGGGGCCATCGTCCACGAGCCGGCGCTGTTCGGCCTCCTGGCGGACGATCCCGAGGCCGCGGCTATGCTCGATATCGTGAGGGATCGACTGCGGGCCATCGTGGAACGGATTGGATCGGGCGACCACGCAGGGGCGGCCAGGCAGTTCGTCGAGACGGTCGGGGGCACCCCCGGTCGCTGGGATCAGCTCTCGGATGACTATCAGCAGATCCTTATCGAGAATGCGCCGGCCTTTGCCCAGGGCGTGCAGGATTCGGAGGCCTTGGTCTTTGATCTGGCGTGGCTCGCAGGTTTCTCGAAACCGATGCTACTCACCCACGGCGACCAGAGCCCTGCCTTTTATGGCGAGGTGGTTCGCCGGGTTGCCGCAGCGGTGCCCCATGCAGAGGTGCTGGCCTTTGAGGGGGCAGCCCATGTGCCGCAGCGAACCCACCCGGAGGCTTATGCGGAGGCCGTTACGTCGTTCATCCAGGTGCAGGGGGGCGCAGCGTGAGGGGCGGTGTGCAAGATCGGTTGCTGACTGCGAACCATGCCAGGGAGGTCTTTTCGCATGCAGGTCTTGATCATTGGCGGTAGTGGGCTCATCAGCACGGGCATCACCGAGCAGTTGCAGGCTCGTGGCGATGCCGTGACCTGGTACAATCGTGGCCAAAGGACGGCCTATCTCGCAGAGACGCCACCGACGGTGCACGGCGATCGAACCGATTTTGCGCGCTTTGAGGCGCAGATGGCCGAGGCCGGCCCGTGGGATTGTGTCATCGATATGGCCTGCTTTCGGCCGGAGGAGGCGGAGAGCGCCTTACGGGCCTTTCGGGATCGCGCCAGGCACTATGTCTTTTGTAGCACCGTGGATGTGTACACCAAGCCTGCTGAGCGCTATCCCATCGTAGAGACATGCGAGCGGCAGCCCTCGCCCAGCTTTCCCTATGCGTACCAAAAGGCAGCCTGCGAGCGCGTGCTCTGGGCGGCCCACGAGCGTGGGGATCTGGCCGTCACCGCAATCCGGCCGGCGCACACCTACGGCGAGGGTGGGCGGGTGTTGCACACCTTTGGATTCGAGACCTATATCTTGGACCGGATCCGCCGTGGGATGCCCGTGGTGTCCCATGGCGATGGGCGCTCTTTTTGGGCATCGTGTCACAGGGACGATGTGGCCGCGGCCTTTGTGGGCGCCGTCGTGCAGCCACAGGTGACCATGGGCCATGCGTACCATGTGGCCGCCGAGGAGTGGCTCACCTGGGATCGCTACTATCAGGAGCTCGCGGGGGCCCTGGGGGTTGATGGTCCACCGCTGGTGCACATTCCGACCGATCTGCTGGGCAGGGCGCTACCCGAGCGGGCCATGTGGTGCGTCGAGAATTTCGCCTACAACAATGTCTTTGACAACGCGGCGGCGCGGCGCGATCTGGGCTTTTGCTATACCATACCGGTGGCGGCCGGCTTTCGTCGCCTGGTCGACTGGCTCGACGCCCAGGATCAGATCGAGCCGGCCGAGGCCTATCCCTTTTACGATCGGGTCATCGAGGCGTGGGAGCGCCTCGGAGCAGGCTTTGCGGTTGAGCTGGCCGCGTCTGACCGGTGATACACGGCTAGGTCAGAATCTCGACCTCGGCCTCGATCTCGACGGGCAGCCCAAGGGGCAACTCGGCCACGCCGATGGCCGAGCGAGCGTGTTGCCCTACCGCAGGCCCATACAGCTCGATGATCAGATCGCTAAAGCCGTTGATCACGTTCGGTTGGTTTGTAAAGCCGGGCGCCGAGTTGACCATACCAAACACGCGCAGCCAGGCCGTCACATGATCGAGATCGCCGAGTTCGCGCTGGAGGCTGCTCAGAATCGAGAGCGCCGTGAGCCTGGCCGAGACATAGGCCTGCTCGGCGGTAACCTCGGCGCCAACCTTGCCGTAGGGGCCCGCGGTCGTACCATCGGGGAGCAAGGGGCCATGCCCAGAGATGTAGGCACGGTTCCCGCGGACACGAACCCAATGAAACGGCAAGCGGAGACCCTTAGGGAGCTTGAGCGGCTCAGGAAGGACGAGTCCGAGTTCCTGGAGCTTGGCCTCGATGCGCATAGAACACCTCCTCGATCATGCTCCCGATTCCCCCCATAAGAGACCGGCGTCGGGGCTTGATATATGATACCTGTTCTGCAGAGCGATGAAAAACAGGGCGAGGCTGATGGTGCGCACGCTCATCCGGATGGATAGGCGGTCGGCATCAGGTAGTATATGATATACACAGGAACCAAAAGGCGCGATAGAACAGGCACAGAATCAGGACGGCGTAGGAGCAGCTAGTGGCCAATACATTGGTCATTTTGAACCCGGTAGCGGGCAACACACGAACCGATCGCGTGCTCGATGCTCTGGAGCAGCGCGCCGAGCGGCTCGGGCCTTACGAGATCTATGAGACTACGGGCCAGGAGGATCTCCCCGCTCTCGTCCGGGCGCGCCGCGATGAGGGATTTGACACCTTTATCGCGGTAGGCGGCGACGGCACCGTGGGAGCCGTCGCGGCGGGCCTGGTGGGCACCGAGGCGCGCCTCGCCATTGTGCCCACGGGGACGGGCAACGTCATCGCTCATGACGCCGGTATCCCCAACGACGTGGGAGATGCGCTCGATCAGATCTCGGAGGATGCGCCCATCATCCTGATCGATGCCATGCAAGTGGATGACACCTATGCGTTTCTGAATGTCAGCATGGGGATAAGCGTGGGCGTGCTACGAGACGCAGACCAACGTCGCAAGCGCAAGCTGGGTCGCCTGGCGTATCTCTGGTCAGGGCTCAAGAATCTGGCGGCCGTGAGCGAGCAGACTGTGCGTCTGTGGATCGACGACGAACTCCACGAGTTGAACGTTTCTGAGGTGCTGGTGGTAAACAGCCCCTCTATCGGGGTGCCCGATCTCAGCCTCATCGAATCGCGCCTCGATGATGGCCAGGTGGAGGTGGTCACCTTTCGCACGCGACATCTGCTGGACTATGTTGGCATCTTCCTCGACTTGTTGCTGCAACGCACCCGTCGGCGACGCACGGTACGGGTCTTTCGCGTGTCCTCTCAGCTGGTTGTGGAGACAGAGACGCCCGCGGATGTACAAATCGATGGTGACCTGGAGATGCATACGCCGGTCTCGGTGCGCGTGGTGCAACATGCCGTCAGGCTGATCTCGCCGCTGGGGCGAAAGAGCGACTCGTCCGATGTGCTGGTTAGCCAGGGTGAGGTCTGATGGCGGCGTCGGCGAGGCACACTAGCCACAACCAGCTCTTAATCCCACAAGGCCCTGGCGTCACACGCCGGGGCCTTTATGCGCGCAGTAGCTCGTTAGCCTTCTGTCGGCAGATCCCAGCCCTGGGCGGCATGGTGCTGGGCGATGGTGTCGGAGAGCTGGTCCACCGCGGCCAGGCTCTCTGGCGGGGGATAGCCCCTGGCCAACACCGGCGGCAGGACCTCGACCTTGAGATTGGGGATCAGGGCGTTCACCTCTTCAACGGCGCGGGTGCTCCAACCATACGATCCGATCACCGAGACATACGCCAGCTTGGGGCGCAGGGCGTTGGCCAGGTGCGTGGCATAGTAGACGGTGGGGTGGGGACCGCGGTGAAAGGTTGGGGTGCCGATGACCAGGGTAGCGGCGTCTACCAGCGAGATCGCCAGCTCGCCCAGGTCGGTGGCGGACAGGTCAAAGCGCTGGACGGGCACGCGATGGCCACTGAGGCGATCGATCAGGCGGTCGACCATGACGCGTGTGCTGCCATGCATCGAGACGTAGGGCAGCGTCACCAGATTCTTGGGCTGATCGGATATCCAGTCGCGGGAGGCGGCCAGAATGCGCGCAGGATCCGAGTGCACGGGCCCGTGGCTGGGCGCGATCATGCCAATGTCCAGGTGCTCGATCTTTTCCATGTTGCGCTGGATGATATTGCGAAAGGGCATCATGATCTCGGCATAGTAGCGCTTGGCGGCCAGGAGGACGCGACCGTGATCCTGCAGGAGCGGATCGCTGGTGGCCAGATGCGACCCAAACCAGTCGCAGGAGAACAGAATGCGATCCTCATGCAGATAGGTGGACAGGGTCTCGGGCCAGTGTACCCATGGCGTATGAACGAACTGCAGGGTCTTGCCGCCCAGCGACAGACTATCGCCATCGTCGACGGTCATGAACTGGGCCTCGTTCAGGCCGAGGTGCGCCGTCAGGAGCGACTTGCCCTGGGGTGAGCACACGACTTGTGCCTGTGGATAGGCGCCAAGCACCGCCGGGATGGCCCCCGAGTGGTCCTGCTCCGCATGTTGGGAGACGATGTAATCGATGGGCGGACCATCCGCCAGCCGATCCATCAACACCCGGGTCATGGTAGGATCGACCGCATCGATCAAGGCCGTCTTGTCCCCGCCCTGGACGAGATAGGCGTTGTAGCTGGTGCCTTGAGGCAGCGGAATGAGGGCATCAAACAGGCGGCGGTCCCAGTCCACCGCGCCCACCCAGTGCACGTTCTCGGCGATTGGTATGGCCTGCATCTCTGTTCTCCTGTGTGGATATCTGCAGGGCCGGTCCGGTACGGATCGGCGCTATGGCATAAGGCCGGCCAATACCGGCCCGCGCTGCTTGGATCGGCCTGCAATAGCAGCATGGCACTGACTCAGTATAGCATGCGTCGCGGTCCTATAGGGCAGGAATGCTCAGAGGTTTCCATCTTCGCGAGTGTAACCTCTTGTCGAACAAGGGTGTCTCAACTATTATAAGGGCAGATATCCTTGCGTCGGGCGCCCGCTAGGCTACCAGGAGGCCTTATGTCTCTGGACGTACTCTACTTTGTGGTCATACCCTTTACGCTATTGCTGGTGGTGCTGGGCTTTGTCACCCTCAATCGCTATATCGCATACAAGGAGCGTGTGGCGCTCGCGGAACGGGGCTTTACCGCGCAGGATCTGGCACTGCGTGACGCATACAAGCGACAGGGCAATCGGGGCGTGCTCTGGGGCGGCGTGATCACTTCCATGAGCGGCCTGGCGCTCCTGCTGGGTCTGTCGACGCTGGGGACGGGTTACTGGCTGATCGCCGGGCTCCTGCCGCTCTTTGTGGGCCTGGGCATGCTCTTGATCTATTTCATCGTGTCGAGCAGCCTGCCACGCGAGCCAGGGGATGCAGACCCCGAGTCACAATCCCGGGGCGAGCCGGATGAGCCGCTGTCGCGGCCTACCACCTGAGTGATTTCGTGTCTATCGTTACATGGACAGGTACTGTGAACGATCCCCTGGCAGAACTGGTCCAGCGCGCCCAGGAGGGCGACCGGGTAGCGCTGGCTGAGCTGATACGCGAGACGCAAGGGCGCGTCTATAACCTGGCCTATCGGATTCTCGGGAACACCCAAGAGGCGGAGGATCTGACGCAAGAGGTGTTTGTGCGGATGTGGCGGGCTCTGCCGCATTTTCGGGGTGATAGCAAGTTCACCACCTGGCTGCACACCATCACGACCAACGCCTGCCTGAATCGCAAGCGTAGCCTGCGTCGGCAGCTTGACAAGCAGTTCGACGCCACCGATATGCTGGAGATGCTGCCTTCTTCCGAAAAGGGGCCCGCCCACGATGCGTTGATTCAGGATGAAAAGACCCGTCTTTGGGAGATGGTCGAGCGTCTCCCCGAAAAGTATCGTCTGGTGCTTACCCTGTTCTATCAGCAACAGCTGTCCTATCAGGAGATCGCCCATGTGCTGACCCTGCCCCTGGGCACGGTCAAGGCGCACCTCAATCGAGCAAGAAACGCGTTGGCCGCCAGCCTGGAAAAAGTAGGTATCCGATGATCCACTGTCGAGATGTCCAAGCCCTTTTGCCGCAGTATGTCGCCGACGGCCAGCCTGCCGGCGACGAGTATGCGATCGTACAGGCGCACCTGCATGCCTGCCAGAGCTGTATGGCGGTGGTCGAGCGCCTCGAGCTGGTGGACGCGGGCCTCTCTCGATGGCCGATGCAACAGCCGCCCCCTGGCCTCACCGAGCGTATCATGGCGGCCATCGATAAAGAGGCTCCGGTCGAGGCGTGGTCGCTGTTTCCTCGGAGTGTCTGGCTGCCGGTCCTGACCCTGCTGGTTGCCCTGGTGCTAGCGATTCACCTGACGCCCTCGGTCGAACCCAATGGTGCCGCCCTGTATGGGCAACTCTCGGCCGATCCGTCGCTCCTGCTTGCGCTGTGGATTGGCGTGTCGATGGCGATCTCTGGTGTGGGCCTTACCCTGGCCCTGGTCCATGGGCGCCTGCCTGACGAAGAGGAGATGGACCATCTACGCCATCGCCTCTCCGACACGGCCCACCGCTTGCGGCGTCTGGCGGGCCAGTAGCATCCGCGATTGCCGGCCTCGGCTGCCGCTCGGGGCGGCGCGAGGGCACACCGGGCCGACCTCGTCGTGTCACCCTCGGTATGCGGTTCTTGGCGCGGGCTCTGCCGAAATTGACACCCTTATGTCGTGGGGTTATACTTGGTATTCGTGAGTCAAGCTCCCTTTGATATGAGGTTTCTATATGCAGGTATTTCCCTTTACTGCAATCGTCGGACAGGAACGCATGCGCCGGGCGCTCGTGCTGAATGCCATCAGCCCCCAGATCGGCGGGGTGCTCATCCGTGGCGAGCGCGGGACGGCCAAGTCTACCGCTGCGCGCGCTCTGGCCGCTCTTTTGCCCGATATTCACGCCGTGAGCGATTGCCCGTTTCACTGTGACCCCCATCGCCTCGACCAGTTGTGCGACACCTGCCGTGAGCGCCTTGAGGATGGCGAGGAGTTGCCCGTGGCGCTGCTCAAGACGCGCTTTGTCGATCTGCCGGTGAGCGCCACCGAGGACCGCGTGGTTGGTACGCTGGACATTGAGCGCGCCATCAAAGAAGGCGAACGTCATTTCGAGCCGGGCGTGCTGGCCGCCGCCAACCGAGGGCTGCTCTATGTGGACGAGGTCAATCTGCTGGATGACCACGTGGTCGATCTGCTCCTGGATTCGGCCGCCATGGGCGTCAATGTCGTGGAGCGCGAGGGCATCTCGTTTTCGCATCCCGCGCGCTTTATCCTCGTAGGCACGATGAACCCGGAGGAGGGCGAGCTACGCCCCCAGTTGCTGGATCGCTTTGCCCTGTGCGTCGATATCCACGGCATTGCCGCTGCCGACGCTCGTGTCGAGATTCTCAAGCGCCGCATCGCCTTTGAGCGTGACTATGGCGCCTTTTGTGACGTATGGTGCGAGGAAGAGGCCCTCTTGTCCGAGCGCATCCTGCAGGCGCAAGAGCTCCTCCCCGAGGTCACCTATGACGACGACGATCTGTTCACCATCGCCCAGTTGACCGCCGAGATGGATGTGGACGGCCACCGGGCCGACATCGTGATCCTCAAGACGGCCATGGCCCACGCCGCCTTTATGGGGCGCACCTCGATTCGCGAGACTGACATCCTGCTGGCCGCCGAACTGGCCCTGCCGCACCGGCTGCGCCGCAGCCCCTTTGAGGATACCGGCGCCAAGATGGACAAGCTGGCCCAGCGCATCGAGCAGGCCCGTCAGCAGAGCGCGGATCAGGAGGAGCAGGAGGCGGCCGAGGGTGAGGCAGAGGCTAAAAAAAAACAGCCGATCCGGTAGCCTCCGAGTCAACGCCTAGTGGCGAGCCCCAATCGGCGCCTCCCATGCGGGGGCACCATTCCGATGCCCAGTCCCTCAACGCGTCGCCCGACGACGCCACCCACCAGGTCGATGTCGGCGAGACCTTTCAGGCGCGCAAGCTGCGCACGCCCACCGACCGGCTGAGCCGTCGGACGTCAGGCCGGCGGAGCTATACCATCAGCAAGCAAAAGCGGGGCCGCTATATCCGGTCCCGCGACGCCCAAGGTCGCTATGACGACATCGCCATCGATGCCACCGTGCGCCACGCGGCCCCCCACCAGACGGAGCGCGACAAGGGCGGCCAAGCCATCGCCATCCGCGACAACGATCTCCAGCGCAAGATTCGCGTCCGCAAGACCGGCAACCTGGTGGTTTTTGCCGTGGACGCAAGCTGGTCGATGGCTGCAGCCGAGCGCATGGAGGCCACCAAGGGCGCCATCATGTCGCTGCTGGTGGACGCCTACCAGAAGCGCGACCGGGTGGCGATGATCTCGTTCCAAAAGGATCGCGCCCACCTCGTGCTGCCGCCCACATCCAGTGTGGAGATGGCCAAAAAGGCCCTGCAAGAGATACCGGTGGGCGGCAAGACGCCCCTCTCCGCTGGCCTCCTCCTTTCGCTGCAGGTGATCGAGCGGGAGAAGAGCCAGAACGCCGACATTGCCCCGCTGATGATCCTGCTGACCGATGGCGCCGGCAATGTGTCGGTGACGGGCACGCCTCCGCGTGAGGAAGCGCTCATGATCGCGAATCTCTTTAGCGAAAAGCAGTTTCGGACCGTGGTGATCAACACCGAGCATGTGTCGCTGGATCGCGGGCTGGCCCAGGAGCTGGCGGACGCCCTCTCGGGGCCCTGCTACACTCTGGCAGAGATACGGGCCGATAGCCTGCTGGACACGGTGCGCAAGGAGCTGGAGCGCTAATGGGGATGGCAGAGGTCGCGCATCGCCGCCGCCAGCTTGGCGCCGATCTGGCGCTGCTTCTGGTGACCGTGATCTGGGGCGGCACCTTTGTGATGGTCAAGGACGCCACCAGCGGCTATCCCGTCTTTCACTTTTTGGCCCTGCGCTTTGGTCTGGCTCTGGCCGGCCTGCTCGCCATCGGGTGGCGCCGGCTGCGGACGCTGAACCGGCGCAATGTGGCCTCGGGCGCGCTCCTGGGGCTGTTCCTCCTGGCGGGCTATGCCTTTCAGACGTTGGGCCTGCAGCACACGACGGCCTCCAAGGCGGGGTTCATCACGGGGCTCAACGTCGCCATCGTCCCGGTGCTGGCTGCGCTGGTGCTTCGGCGGCTGCCCCAACGCGCGGCGGTCCTGGGCGTGTTCCTCGCAACCATGGGCATGGCCCTTCTTTCGCTGGACAACTCGCTGCGGGTGGGGCAGGGAGACCTTCTGGTCCTGCTGTGTGCCTTGGCCTTTGCGCTCCACATCGTCGGCGTCAGTGCCTTTGCGCCGGGAGTCGATCCCATCGCTCTGACCATCGTGCAGGTGGCGATGGTCGCATTGATCAGCACGGGAATCGCCCTGGCGGGCGGGGGGGCGTGGCCCACGCCGACGCCCACGGTGTGGGGTGCTGCGGCCTTTACCGGCATCCTGGCAACGGCGGTGGCCTTTGGCATACAGACGGCGATGCAACGCTTTACGACGCCCACCCACACGGCCCTGATCTTTACGGCCGAGCCGGTGTTTGCTGCCCTGTTCGGCGTCATGCTGGCCAACGACCTGCTGACCACGCGCATCATCCTCGGCGGGGCGCTGGTCCTGGCCGGCATGCTGGTAAGCGAGATCCCGTGGTCAGAGCGCACGGCGGGGCTGGTCTCGCGATTCATGGCGCCGCAGTACGTCATCACCCTGTTGCTGATCCTGCTTGGCCTGGCGGACCCTATCTCGTGGCAGCGTGGCATGACCTGGGTGCTGGCGGTAATGATGCCCTTTGTCGTCATCCTGCTGGGGGTGTTCAGCCGGGCGCTCCGCACCGGAACCATCAGCGATTGGCACATCTCGGATCGGCGCGAGCGCCTGCATCCGGGCATTGTGGCCGCCTCGGTCATCTTTACAGGCATGCCGATGGTGATCCTGTACCTGTTCGAGGGCCCCTTTTGGATCCTGGCGGCTACCGTCAGCGGGTTTCTGCTCGTGGTGATCAACCTGGTGATCACCTTTCTCTGGAAGATCAGCCAACATGTTTCGGGGATCGCCCTGGGCGCCACCCTGGCTACCGTTATCCTGGGGCCGCTCGCGGCCCCCAGCCTGCTTCTGATTCCTCTGGTGGCCTGGGCACGCGTCAAGGTGGGCGCGCACACCGTCATGCAAACGATCGCGGGCGGGCTGACGGGCGTGCTCATCACCATGTTTGCCCTGGTGCTGCTCGGTCTGGGGCGGGTGGTGCCATAGATGCTTTGGTCGGCGACGCTATCTCGCGCTATGGAGCAACTCCCGAGAGAGCACTCTCTCGGGAGTCGTCTGTCTACAGGGCACTGACTGTTTGGCCAAGGAGTACGCTAAGCAAAGAACCACGGCTCCGGAAGTTCAGACAAGTTCCACAGCGAGTCCCAGGTCCAGTAGCCGCCGGTCTCGTTCACGTTGATGAGGGGTTGTCTACGTATCGCGACATTTAGGACACAGGCCCCGCAGCTCGAGGAGATGCGCGTCGATGCGAAAGCCGGTGCGGGCCTCCATCTCGGCCACGAGGGCCGACAGGTCGCACTCGGAAAACGCATAGGTCATGCCGCACGAGGAGCAGATCAGTTGGTGGCTATGGGCTGCCGGTGCGATCGCATAGCTCTGGCACTCGTCGTCGCCATGCACGGGCTGCACATGCCCCAGCGACTGGAGCAGAGCCAGGGTGCGATAGACGCTGGCGAGGCTCAGGGAAGGGCAGGACTGTCGCCCCAGGGAGTGTACCTGGGCGGCGGTCAGGTGGCGTTCCGTCTGCAGGAGGGCATCCAGCACGGCGCGCCTCGCCCGGGTGAGCCGGACGCCACGGCGTCGCAGCGCTCGTTCGATCGTCTGTCCGTTGTCGCTCATGATGGCAGCTCCCTCGCAGAGTGTTCACTCAACGAATGCTCCGTCACGGCATGTTCTGCCACGATCCACGCCGTGAATCGGCCCGATCCCAGACAGTGTGCGCGCCCCCCTGCGCGACGCGCCATCTTGAGGATCTCATCGGGCGGATGGGGCTGCGGCCGCATCAGGGCGAGCTTTTCGCCCCACGACACCAATCGCATGGACCACTTGCGCCAGTCCGGCTCTTGGATGAGCAGTCGTCCGTCTGGCGCCAGCACACGGAGAAGCTCGTGCAGCGCCTGCGGTACGTCCTGGACGTGGTGCAGGGCATCCACCATCACGATGCGTGCAAAGGCAGCATCGGCAAAGGGCAGTTGCTCCGCGAGCGCGGCCACCCGATGTAGCCTCGGATGCTCCACGGTCTGACGCAGCATGGCTGTGGAGGGATCGGCGATTACGATCTGCCCCACCTGATCGACGAACTGGGCCGTTACGCGACCGGTGCCACCGCCAATGTCCAGGAGAGTGCCCGAGATCGGCAGTTGAAGCGCCCGCTGCAGCTCATCCGGCTGCGGTGCCGGCACCAGATAGCGGTAGATCGGGGCCAGAAAGCGAAAGTGATCCAAGGGCGGCATGCTGCTTTCCGAGTTGATGGCTGTGACGTTTGTTGACCTCTGCTGTGCCCATTATAGCCGCCCTGCTATCGCGAGGGCAAGCGCTGCGTTATGGCAATTCGGTCTCGCTGATCAGGTGCGCGTGCAGCAGGGGTACATCCTGGTACGCCCCGCCGTTGATGATCAGCCGATAGCCCCGGTCCGCGAGTCCAAGCTGGCGCACCAGCGTCTGCACAGCGCGCATCAGATCGGCATACAGGGCCGTCTCCTGGCCGTTCAGCGCCTCGAGACCGGCGATGGGCGCCCTGGGCACAAGGAGGATATGCACCGGGTAAGAAGGGCGGGGGTGATAGAACGCGAGCAATCGGTCGGTGGCATAGAGCCGCTGTACCGGCAGGAACCGGCTCAGCGGGCCGAACCATCGGCGGGCGAGGCGTCCGCCCAGGGGCGTGCGCGCCAGGGCGAACAGCCATCGGCCCGAGCGATGGACCAACGAGGGGCCTCGCCTAGGGATGGCCAAGGGGCTACTCATAGTGGGCACTGAACCAGTCATAGGTCACGGTCTCGTTCCCCAGCGTCCACCGCCCGGGGCTGGTATTTGCCAGCCAATCCTGGGGTTCGGCCAGGGGGAGCTGCCGCGAGGCCTGGTCAAAGGCGGCGTGCAGGGCCCGTTGCACGTCATCGTCGGGCGGCTCGATACCGGGCGCGACCAGGCAGGGCGTGCCGCTGGAGGCCAGCAGCGAGAGCCACTGCTCGTTGAGCGACCAGGGGAGCTGCGAGTACAGGCACACCGGGTCAGCTTCGGCGGCATAGAGGGCGCCGTGGTGGAACCCGCGAAAGGCCAGAGCATTGATGCCGATGAGGTGTCCAATGTTGCGTTGACGGGCGGCCCGGCTCCCCACAATGTGCTGCACGTGGACCTGGCCCGCGGCCAGGTGCCCTAGCGTATTGCGCCCGATCACCAGCGTTCGGTCGCCCGCGGCGCGGCGCAACGTCTCATAGACCTGGCGCAACACCTCGGCGGTCGTCAGTGTGACATCAGAGAATCGCCAACCCTGCTCCGCTCCGTCCGAGCGCCCGCCGCGATGGTCCAGCAGGTCCGACGCGATGCGGTCATGGCAGATCATCTCGTAACCCCAGTCGACGGCCTGGCGGACGGCCTGCTGTATCTGCTCTACCGCCTCGGGGTGTGTGGGATCGAGCACCCATCCGGTGTCCCGGGTGCCGGTGCGATCAAGCGGCAGGGCCCAGGCCTCGTGCTCGTCCGCCATAGAGAGCAGCGGGCGCAGCCAGAGCCCCGGGCGGCAGGTTTCGTCGGCGATGGCGGCGGCCAGCGCCTCCATGTCGCCCAGCGCATCGCCAGCGCGCATCCGGACGGTGCCGTGGCCGGCGCCGCCCTCTTGCCATCCGGAACCGACCAGGAAGAACGGTCGGTTCACCGTGTTCTCGGCCAGTTCGCCCAGCAGATGGGCAAACTCCTGCAGGCGGCCAGCGTCCCAGGCCTCTGCTTCGCTCTCGCAGTCGAACCCATACACAGGCTGCTCCGGCATCAGCCGGGCCCTGTCCAATTGGGCCGCGAACCGCTGGGCCGCCTGGAACGGTGCCTCCCACACCCTGCCCGAGCGCACGACAATCTGTGCCAGGGGAATCTCGCGGTCGCCCGGCTCGACCGGGCCGCTCCCATTGCGGACATCCATCCAGAGCGTGACGCCATAGGGGTCGATGTGCCACTGGCACAGGGCGGCAGGGCCCGTCTGCACGCCGACGCCATGGGTGTGCTGGCCGTCATGGGCGAGGAAATACCAGGGCAACGGGCGCTCCGGCACTATGCCGCGCCACTCGAGGCTGTGCCGGCGGAGATCCCAGGCGTCGCCCAGATAGCGCAGCCCCTCGGGGATCCGCTCGGCCCAGCGCACACGCACCCACATGAGTGGGACGCTGGTGCGCAGGCGCAGCGATAGGACGCCCTCGTTGGATTCGGCACTCAGCGCGATACCGTGGCCCTCAAAATGCCCCTCTGCGGCGGCAGCCAGAGGCAACGTGGTCTCAGCCGTCAGACATGCGACGTGGTCGGGAGGGCGATTCATCTCAAAGGGCGGCATGGCGGCTCCTCGCGGAAAACAGATTACCTCGGGCAACCCAACTGCGCGTCGCGCGGCGGGCGCAGCGGTACCCCTCTCTCCTGCTCATTATCGCCCGTTCCGACCGCTGCGTAAAACCGAGCCGCACAACCTAAGCGAACGGCGTCTGATAGTGCTGATCCGGCGCCAACAGATCGGGATAGCAGGGCTGCAGGGCCTCGCGGGCCTCCTGGCAGAGGTGGCACCGATCCGCATAGTCCTCCTGCAGGCGGTACACGCCGCGCGCGACGGCCTCGCGCGCCAACGCCAGGGGGCCCTCAAGCTTAGAACAGTCCTACGGTCTATCAAAGCTAACCACTCCTTAACACTCATCTAATCCGTTCCCAATGGTCTTTGATCCGGCGTTAATGTTGTCGTGCTATGCTTGTGCGGAACGCAAAGGGATATGTGTCGGGAGTCAGAGAGAAGGAGCCATGGCAGCCCATACGGAAGAGTCAGAGTCTGGCATAGCCTCTCTTGTCCCCAAGAGTGGCTACAGGGAGCGACACGCAGTCATGTCGCCGGTGGCCCGGGAGGCGTCAGTCTCCGCGCGTACCGCCAGAGCCCGGTCCGTTAGGTCCCTCGTCAGATCGCGGGCGAGATGCGATGCGTCTTGCGCACCGCCATGGCCGATCCTCCTCGATGCGCGTATACACCCAGTATGCGCGGGAGTGGGGCCGGGGTCAAGCACGGCTGGCCGCGCAGGGCAAAAAAGGGCGCGATTTTGCCCCTGGCCCGCCTCGTACTAGAATAGGAGGAGTTTGTGCCAACTCAGAACAAGGAACTCTCGATGCAACATTCCGGACAACTTCTCTTTATCTGCACGGGCAACTATTACCGGAGCCGCTATGCCGAGGCTCTGTTCAACTATTACGCCGATCTGGCCGCGATCCCCTGGCGCGCCATCTCGCGCGGTTTCGTCCCTCACCAGATCCCGGGCGAACTGGCGCCCCAGGTGGAGAATGACCTGCGCATGCGCGGTATCTCGCTGGACTATGTCTCAGAGCGCAAGGAGGCGCTGCAGGAGGAGGACCTGGAGCAGTCCGAGCGCGTGATCGCCCTGCAGGAGGACGAGCACCGCCTCTATATGCGGCTGCGTTTCCCCGAATGGATGGACCGCATCGAGTACTGGTCGACCCAGGGCTCGAACGGGGGCGGCATGTACGCCACCCTGCCAGTCATCGAGACGCTGGTGCAGGACCTGGTGGCTGAACTGGCTCGCGAGCTGGTGCCCAGCTAGACGGGCGCCCGTAGAAAGGACGCATCGTGCGACTCTTGATGGCGCGCCACGGGCATCCCGACTATGCCACCGACACGCTCACCGAGCGGGGCCATGACGAAGCGGCCCGCCTGGCCGCCGCCTTGGACCCCTACCCGCTGGACACCATCTATGTCTCGACCCATGGGCGCGCCCAGGAGACGGCGGAGCACACCCTGCGTCGTCGCGGTCAGGAGGCCATCGCGTGCGATTGGTTGCGCGAGATCGACGGCCGCTATGGGTACGATGGCGTCGCCCCCGAGTGGGTTCTGGGCGATCCGCTGCCCTCGGCGTACGAGCTGCATCCCTCGGACCTGTTCGGGTGCTCGCAGCTCTATAGCTACGAGGCGTGGCACGACGAGGTCGCGTATGGGCCCTGGTTGCGGCCCCGCTTTGCCGCGCTGCAGAACGCCTTTGACGCGATGCTGGCCGAGCAGGGCTATGTGCGCGAGGGGCTGCGCTATCGCGTGGCAGAGTCAAGCGATCGCACGCTGGCGTTCTTTTGCCACGATGGCGTGATGCGCGGGCTGCTCTCGCATCTGCTCTACGTCCCCTTGCCGGCGGCCCTGTCTCTCTTTTGCCACGATACCGCCGGCTACACCATGCTGCGCTCCGTCGAGGACAATGGCTATGCGGTCTTTGCCATGGTGTTCATCAACAACGCGGAGCACAAGCGGAACGGCAACGAGGATCAGTACACACGCCCCGTCATCTCCTAGCCAAAAGGCGTGTCACTGGGCTTGGACAGAACGCGCGGCGCCAGGGTGTTGATCCCGATCGAGCCCAATGAGGCCGTGACGATGATGGCCATGACGGCGATGGCCAGCATGAGCTCGCCCGAGGGGATACCCATGGCCAGGGGGATGCCCCCGATGGCGGCCTGGACCGTGGCCTTGGGCATGTAGGCGACGGCGCAAAAGGCCCGTTCCTTGGCGTCGAGCTCCGAACCATGGAGCGAGATGCCCACGCCCAGGGCTCGGGCGGTGAGCCCCACAGCGATAATCGCCAGGCCCAGCAGGCCGGCCTGCAGCGCAATCACGACGTTGACCTCGGCGCCGATCAGGACGAACAAAAAGATCTGAGCCGCGAACCAGACGCGATTCAGCGCCACCTCCAGATCGGCGGCAATGCCATCGGCTCGCTCCAAGAGCACAAAGCCCAGCGTCATGACCCCTAGCAGCCCCGCCAAGTCTAGGGCCTCGCCTACGACCTTGACGAACAGCGCCGCCGCCAGAACCAGCGCCAGCCTCTCCATGCCGTGCAGGGCGACCTGGGACTGGCGATAGAGCTTATAGAGCAGCCAGCCCACGACGGCGCCCAGCAGGACGCCGCCAGCGACCTGCAGGGGGATGCGGGCCACTTGGAGCGGCAGCGAGAGCCCAGCCTGACCGGCGAGCCCCAGGAATGCCGTAAAGAGCGTGATGGCAAAGACATCGTCCACCGAGGCGCCCGCCAGAATGATGATCGGGATGCCCTTGTCCATCCC
>SKRJ01000029.1 GCA_007118555.1 Anaerolineae bacterium
CGGCTCAAGCTGCGCTATGAGGATTTCGAGACCCTCACACGCCAGGTGACACTGGATCAACCCACCGATCAGGCCGACTTGCTGCATGATCGCGCCCTCGCGCTACTGGATGCCCACTGGAATCAGCAGCGCTCTGTGCGGCTGATTGGTCTGGGGGCCAGCGGGCTCCTGAGCGAGAGTGGCTATCAGCTCGACCTGTTCGACCACAGCGACCAGCGCAACACCCGCCTCAGCCACACGCTGGACGAGATCCGCGCTCGCTTTGGACACCAAGCCATCACCCGGGCTTCGCTCCTGCGGGACCGGCCCACACGGCAGGAGCCGTCGGACGAGGATCCTGCGGGCTGATGCGCTAGGCCATCGCCCCTCTCGGTGGCAGGTGGGGTGCGAACCACGCCTCCACGAGGCGCCTATTCTCTGCCAGGGTCCTCTCTCCATCCACCCAGTGCACCCGCAGGCCCAACGTATCGGCCTGGGCCGCCACATGCTGCGCAAAGGCGACGTCGCGGTCCATCCAATGGCGAAAGGCCGTCTCGGGAGCCGAGCACTGGGCCAGAATCCGTTGCACCCAGGCGCCCCGCCGGGGGTAGACACGGCGCTGAAACGCTTCGGTGGGCACCAGCCAGAGCGCCTGACGCTCGTCGGTGAGGTGGGGCGCCACGCTCCCGGGCAACAGGGCCGTGCCCTCTGCCAGCAGCTTGCCGCTGGAGGGCTGACGCGCCGCCAGGTCGTCCAGGATCATGGAGAACTCTTGCCGATAGGAGGCCAGTTCATCGGCCAGGAGAGTGGCGACCGGGCGCATCCAGATCTCGTCCCAGGTCATGTGGGCGACGCGGGCGAGGTGAGGCTGGCGCTCGGCACTGGCCCGGGCCACATGGGCGTCCCAATGCTCGTCGCAGTGCTAGGTCACGAGGCCGTGACGCGTAGCCAGGTCACGGGCGATGGATGACTTGCCCGAGCAGGGCGAGCCGCCCAGCCAGAGGATGGGCGGGCCAAGAGGCTCGGGCTGTGTGGTCTGATACATGGTTCATCTCTGCTGGCATTCTGCCGGGTATGCGGGGCACCGTTACGCCACGACGTGCATCCTACCGGCAGCGCCGTACCTTGACAAGCCCCGGGTCACGCGCTATTGTCCCAGAGCGGTGCACCCTTTTGATCTGCCACCGATACTGTGAGATGGGACGCCATGGACCTTGTAACCCGGTTACGCAACACGCCCCTGTTCCGCTTTGTCTCCTTCGACGGTCTCTCGCTGTTGGCGACCATCGCCCACGAGCATGATGTGGATGAGGGCGCTCTGCTATGCCGCCAGGCCGACCTGGGCGCGCACTTTTTCCTCATCGACGACGGTGAGGCGCTCATCCAGCGCATCGACGAGAACGGCTTTCAACGACCCGTGGGCACACTGCGCGAGGGCGACTCGTTCGGGGTCACCTCGCTCTATCTGCCCGAGCCTCGGGATGCCACCGTCATTGCACGCACCGCCATGCGCATCTGGACCATCGAGCGGGGCGAGTTTCAGGCGCTCTTGAGCAACTATCCTCGCCTGCGCCGTGAGGTCACCCTGCCCGACGAGCTCCAGGCTCGCCAGCGCATGCCCCACTTTGACTGGTTCGGCCCCCTGGAGAACACGGTGCACTTTGCCCACAGGCACTGGCTGTCGCTGGCCCGCTCCCTCTGGGTGCCGACGCTGGTGATGCTCTCGTTGCTGATGGTGCTCACAGCGCTGCTGGCTCTGGACCTTCTGAGGTTCGATCCTACGGTGCCTCTGGTCATCGCGGCGGGCCTGTACCTGGCCCTGGTGGTATGGCACTGGTTCGACTGGGCCAACGATCACTTTGTGGTGACGACCCAGCGCATCAGCTATCGCCAACGCGTGGCCTTTATGTACGAGTCGCGCAGTGAGGTGCCCATCGATCGCGTACAGAACATTAACGTAATCCAGACTTTTTCTGGCAGCCGCCTCGGGTTTGGCACGATGGTGATCGAGACCGCCTCGGAGACGGGCACCCTCTACCTGCAGTACGTGCCTCAGCCGGAAGAGATGCGGCAGGCGATTTGGGGGCAGGCGGAGCGTGTGTTGGCTACCCAGCGCGCCACCGAGCGCCGCCTGATGTCCGAGGCCCTGTCCAGCTACCTGGGCGTCGAGATCCAAGAGTCGCTGCCCAACGAGTGGCAGGTGGGCGACGAGATCCCCCCCGAAGAGATCGAGGAACTGCTGCCGCCGGAGGAGGAGCTCACACGTCTGGGGATGGTGATGGATTGGCTGCACACGCTACAGATCCTGCCCCAGGTGCGCATCGCTACGGCCGAGCAGGTGATCTGGCGCAAACACCCAATCTTTTTGCTGATGCGTATGTTCCTTCCGCTCATGATCGCCGTGGTCACGATGCCCCTGGCGGTGCTGGCGCATTTCGAGTGGCCGCAGGTTCTCAAAGAGTGGGGGGCGTACTATGGCTTTGGGATGCTGGCCCTGGCCATTTTCGCCTTTGGCTGGCTCGTCTGGGAGATCAGCGACTGGGGTAACGATCTCTATATCGTTACCAACGACCGCATCATCGATTACAAGCGGCGGCCCCTCTTTTTGCATTCAGAGCGCCGCGAGGCCAGCCTGGGCGTGATCCAGAACGTGCGTTTCGAGATTCCGAATCCGTGGGCGGGCCTGCTCAACTATGGCTGCGTCCTGGTGCAGACGGCCGGGCGGGGCGATTTCACCTTTGACCATGTGGGCAATCCGGCCGACGTGCAGGCCGAGATCTTTCGGCGGATCGAGGCCTATCGCGAGCGTCACCGCCAGCAGGAGGCCGAGCGCCGCCGCCGCGAGATGGCCGAGTGGTTCGCGGTGTACGAGGAGCTGGAGGGACGGCTGGGCGCGCATCCCGGCGCGGCGATTCCGAACCAGGAGCTGCCTCGCTATCCTCCCGAGATCGACGATGGCACGACGAGCGGCTCTAACGGCGGATCCAACGGCGGACGTACCGTGCTATGACGGCGTCTGATTGGCCTCGACAAAGTCGGCGCGCGCAGGCGCAAAGGCATCCAGCACCACCGAGTTTTCCAGCGCCACCACGCCGTGGGGCTCGTCCGCCCCCAGCGCGCAACTCTCGCCCGCCTCTAACACGACCGGTCCGTCGGGACGCGTGAGCCGGATGCGGCCGCGCACCACATATAGGATCTGGACGTGGGGGTGCGAGTGCGTGGCAAATACGCTGCCCTGGGCCAGCGAGACCTCGCACAGCATCATCTCTTTTGTGTAGCTCAGCACCGTGTGCTGCACTCCAGGCGCCAGTTCGCGGGGACGCCTGTTGGCTTGCTGTACGATCATGCTCATTCTCCTTGCGGCAAGCTGCGGGTGATGGGAACTCTAGATCGTCAGAATCTCGGGATCGGCATCGGTGACCAGGATGGTATGCTCGAAATGGGCGCACAGGGCGCCCGATACCGTCGCCACGGTCCAGCGATCGCGTTTGACATAAAGTTTGGGCTCGCCGATGGTGAGCATCGGCTCCAGGGCATAGGTCATGCCGGCGCGCAGGGGCGCGCCGCGATCGGGCTTGCCCCAGTTGGGGATCTGCGGCTCCTCGTGCATGTCACGGCCCACGCCGTGGCCCGTGTACTCGCGGACCACCTGATAGCCCTGAGACTCGGCCCACTGTTGGATGGCGCTGGAGACGTCGCCCAGGCGGTTGCCCACGCGCGAGGCCTCGATGCCGAGCCGCAGCGCCTCGCGGGTGACGTCGAGCAGCCGTTGTGCCTCCTCCGAGATGCGGCCGACAGGCACGGTCACCGCCGAATCGCCCACATAGCCGTCCAGGATGGTGCCGACATCGATGCTCAGGATCTGACCCTCGCGCAGGCGACGCCTGCCGGGTAGGCCGTGGACCAGCTCGTCGTCGATGCTGGCATTGATAGTCGCTGGATAGGGCGGCCCGGCCGGGTCGCTGTTGGGATAATCCACAAAGGCCGGTGTGCCACCGTGAGAGCGGATCACGTCCTCGGCGATGCGGTCCAACTCACCGGTCGAGATCCCCGGGCGCACCGCGTCGCACACCGCCTCTAGCGCCAGGGCGTTGACATGGCCTGCCCGCCGCATGGCGGCGACGGCGGTCTCGGATCGTAGCGTAATAGGCACAGTTCAGCTCTGACGTTCCGGCTAAAAGCAGCCGAGCTGGCAAGGGCGCACGCGCAACCCAAGAGCCTCGACGATATTACCCATCCCCAGACGGGGGTAGGCGAACTGATCAGCCACCTGCCACACATCCAGGCAGGGGATGTCGCCATCGCGGACACGGGCGCGCAGCGCGGCCTCGATCTCGGGCGGCACGTGCTCCGCAGGTTGCACGATCTTGCTCTGGCCCAGGCTCTTTTCGCCATAGCCAAAGAGGCCGAGCTGGCACCGGTAAAAGCGGATGTCGCTCTGGTTGTTGACGAGGGCGCCAATCTGGCCGGGCGTGATACCATGCTCTGCTGCGATGGCATGGGCATCGGCGCATGATAGCTCGCCATTGACCGCATGATCACGAACTGCTGCAAGAATCTGATCGCTCACGGGCATGTCCTTTCTGGAAAAGCCACCGTACCCATTCTAACGCTCACAGGAGCGGATGCCAAAGCGTCCAAATCCTTGGCGGTTCGCTGGCGTATGGCTATAATGCGACACAATGCGAGGTCCGGGAGCG
Organism: Anaerolineae bacterium; assembly: GCA_007118555.1. GTDB lineage: Bacteria > Chloroflexota > Anaerolineae > UBA1429 > UBA1429 > UBA1429. Next base: position 4,680 of record SKRJ01000029.1, read on the forward strand.
CTCGGCGCTCCTGTCAGCTGTTCAGGAGGAGGGGCTATGCGCGTCTTGGTATTGAGTTGGGAGTACCCGCCACACATCGTCGGGGGCCTGGGTCAGCATGTGGCCGATCTGGCTCCGGCGCTGGCTCGCCGCGATATCGAGATGCATGTGGTCACGCCCATGCGACAGGGTGGCGCCAGCCACGAGCAAGAGGGGAACCTGTTCGTACATCGTGTTCCCGCGGCCACCTTTGATGCCGAAGACTTTTATGCGGAAGCATGGCAGACCAATCAGGTGCTGGCGAGCTTCTGCCGGACGCTGATCGAGCAGCAGCGCTCCTTTGATCTGATTCACAATCATGATTGGTTGACGGCATTCGCGGCCAAAGAGCTCAAGCATGCGTACGGGCTGCCGATGGTGGAAACCATACATGCCACCGAGATCGGCCGGGGGCGCGGGCAACTCCAGGGCACCCAGGCCCATCGCATTCACGAGGTCGAGTGGGAGCTGACCTATGAGGCGTGGCGGGTGATCTGCTGCACCGACTATATGCGGCAGGAAATGCACAA
>SKRJ01000170.1 GCA_007118555.1 Anaerolineae bacterium
CCCATGGGCCCCAACAGCGCCTTGGCGGCGTTCCAGCCTTCGTGGCGCAGGGCATGATCCAGTTGCCGGACCTTTTTCGCACAGGCCAACAGAAGCATGAGGGCGTGATTGGCCACCTCGCGCAGGCAGAAATCAGGCAGATAGCCCACCACGACGCCATGCTCGGTAGCGCCCTCCAGGTCGATGGTGTCCACGCCCACGCCATAGCGGATGACCATCTTGAGCCTGGGGCTGGCGGCGAACACCTCTTTGGTATAGGGCTCGCTGCCGCACAGCGCCACGTCGGCGTCACGCACGGCCTCCAGCACGGCCTCGGGCGTGCGGCAGGGGCCGACCTGGCGCAGCTCGATGCCGGGTCGATCCAGCGACTCGCGCTCCTGGGTCAGGTCCCGTCCGGGCCCGCCCGTGTGCACAACGATCTTGTTCATCTTGGTTCTCTTTTCGTTCTTGATCCGGTTCGTCCGGCTTCTTGCCCGGCGCCTACAGGTTGCGCCCCACGTTATAGGCCCGCTCCATCAGTTGGCTGCCCGGCGCGTAGGACAGCTCGCGCGTGTGCACGATGGTGTCCACCAGTTCCATGTCGCGGTTCTGGAAATCGCCCAGGAACCAGTTGTACTGGGACAGATAGGCCTCGGCATCGGGGCGGCCCTGCGAAAAGACGCCCACCAGCTTGATGCCGGGGTGGACGCGGACGTTCCAGTCGGCGTCCAGCAGGCAATAGTGCCGGTTCATATAGGTGATCATGGGGCCGCAGACCTGCGAGGCATAGTTGGGGGCGCTGACCACCAGGGCGCCCGCCTGGTGCAACTGCTCCCAGTAGGGCAGCAGATCATCCTCGACGATGCAGTCCGCGTCATTGTCCTTGCAGTAGCGGCAGCCCTGGCAGCCGCGCACGTTCATCTCGTTCACTTGGTATACAACGACCTCGTGGCCCGCGTCCTGCGCCCCGCGCAGCACCTCGCGGGCCAGCGTCGACGAGGGGCCCTCCTGATGAGGGCTTCCCAACATGGCTATCACTTTCATCGTAGAACCTTCTCCAATCTGTGCGTTCGAGCGCTCAGGGCCGAGCGGTATGCCCGGCCCCTGTCCTGTGGCAACCTGCTACCTGGCGCGGTCCTCCAGCCAATCCAGATCCACATCGATGCCAAAGCCTGGCGCGTCGCTGGGTACCAGGTAGCCATCCTTGATGACGGCCGTGCCCGGCAGGAACACCATCTCCTCAAGGGGGACGCCGGGAGGCGCCACGCCCTCGGAGCGCTCGCCCCAGGGGATGGCGGGCATGGCATAGGCCAGGTGCTGGCCGTAGGGGAAATTCATGCCGCCATGGGTAATGACCGACAGGCCAAAGGCCTCGGCGATGTGGCAGATGCGCATGGCGCCGGTGATGCCGCCCACCCACAGCACGTCGGGCTGAAAGATGTCGACGGTGCCCTGGCTGGCGGCCTTGGCAAAGGGGAACGGCGTATACCAGTGCTCGCCGGTGGCCAACGTCTGGCTGCCGGCGCGCTGCCGCAGGTGCACCCAGGACTCTTGATCCTCGGGCAGGAGAATGTCCTCGATCCACTTGAGCCGGTAGGGGCGCAGGCGCTCGATCAGCCGCGAGGCATAGTCCACATCCAGCGACATCCAGCAATCCAGCATCAGCTCGACGCTATCGCCGACGATCTCGCGGGCCCGGGACACCCGCTCCTCGGTGCGGTTGAGGCCCTCCAGGCCATCCCAGGGGCCGGCATCCATAAAGACCTTGACGGCCTTGAACCCCAGCTCCAGGAACCACTCGAGGCTGGCCTCCAGCCCGTAGGAGAGGATGGTGTTGCTGCCATAGCAAAAGATGCGCTCCTTTTGCGGTCCGCCCAGCAGCTCGTACACCGGCCGGTCCAGTAGCTTGCCCTTGAGGTCCCACAGGGCCGTGTCCACGGCGCTGATGGCATAGCTGGCCAACCCGGCGCTGCCAAAGGAGGCCGTCATGCGGTTCATCAGGTCCCACACCTTTTCGGTAGCCATGCAGTCGATGCCGACCAGCGACGGCGCCAGGAAATCCTCGATGATGCTTTGCACCGGGCCGCTCAGGATGCTCAGGCCCAGGCCCCAGGTGCCGTCCTCGGCGGTGACGACGCAGGCGATGCGGCCCCAGCGCTCGTGGGGCGAGCGAGCGCGCCCCGCCTCGGCAAACGCGGGATAGCGCCAGGTCGGCGAGGCAAAGGCGGCGCTGGCCTGGGGCTCGACGCGGGGTCGGGTCGTGGGGCGCGGCGTGACATCGATGGGAAACGCGCGGATCTCTCGAATCTTCATAGGGTCTCCTGTTCTGCAACTGTGATGGGCCACGGACAGACCGGTCTATTATACTCCGCGGCAAGAAGCCATGCGACCCTTGCAGGCGGGCCCGAGTTACAAGCTAGAACGGAAAGAGCCGCGCGATATCCTCCTCCGAGAGGGGCGCGCCATACTCGCTGGCCTCAAAGGCCTCGACGACCCGCGCTGCCCGCCCAATCTCGGGGCCATAGCGCTGCGCAAGTTGCGTGCGGTACTGCTCGGCCTGCTGGGCGAAGCGTCCCACGATCCACTTGCGGAGCCACGCCTTGCGCTCCTCCTCGCCCTCGGGCACCTCGTTCAGTACGCCCCGGTTGTAGGGCAGCCACTCGTAGACCTGCGAGGTGTGGCAGTGCAGGGCGTCGATCTTGGCGTCCAGGACATCGTCGATGGCGACCACCACAGCGGCCTTGAAGGGATAGGGGCGCTTGAAGATGTCCCACACATAGACGGCCGCCGGCATGTGATCCAGGTGCTCGACCTCGGGAAGATAGGCGGGCACGGTGGACAGGTACATGGCATCGGTGACGAGCTGTCCGGTGGCGCGGTGGTCGGGGTGGTAATCCCACGGGCGCGGCGCCATGACCAGGTCGGGATGGAACTCTCGGATTTGCCGCACCACGTCGGCACGGGCCTCGAGGCTGGGCTCCAACTCCGAGTCGGGATAGCCGAGCACCAGGTACTCGGCCCCCAGGACGGCCCCTGCGGCGGCGGCCTCCTCGCGGCGCCGCTCGGTCAGGGCCTCGCCGCGCATCGTTTGATGCCCGGCGGCGCCGTTGGTCAGCGACACCATCCGCACCTTGTGCCCCGCCTGGGCATACTTGGCGGCGACGCCTCCCGCACGGATGTCACAGTCATCGGGGTGCGCCCCTATGATCAGAATACGCAAAGGCTCGTTCTTGTTCATGATGATTCTCCTTTATGATGCGCGCCCTCTACGTCGGATGCGGCGCCACCATCGGCGCCAGAGTGGTTCTCGTTCTGTCGATGTAGGCGTAAACTCGCGCAACCTGCCTGACGGCCCTTGTTCGCCGTCATACTCGATGCGGGCATAGGTCAGGCGCCGGGTATGGATATAGCGTTCCGGGTGGCGAAAGAGGTCCTGCCAGGTGGCATGGTCGGCACCGGCCATATCCAGGCAAAAGGTCCAGGTGCCGGGGTTGATATAGATGGCGTCGTTGGGCAGGGGCGTCTCTCGAGCGTCGTGGACGTGCCCAAAGACCACCACCCTGGCGCCCTCCTGGACCTGCTTCTGGGCTGCCACACGGGCCAGGAGATCGCGCTGTGCCCTCTGCTCCTCCTGGCCACGGGGGAGCACCGCATGCCCATGGGCCCGCACCTGGCTAAGGGGCTGGCCCTCGCGGGGGACGCTGTACAGCTCGATGCCGGCGTCCACCTCGTTGAAAAAGGCAGCACGCTCCTCGACGTCGCGGTTGAGGGTGTCGACTTGCTCCCGGTCATCGAGGCGAGCCATCACGTGCTGGCGCGCCTCCAGCAGTCGCGCCAGGGCCCATGCCAGCGGCAGGCTATCGATGATCAGCAGCGGGGCCAGACGCAGCAGGGTGCGCAGGGTACGCATGGCAAAGCCAAAGTCCAGGGCAAAGAGATACCAGATCAGCGCGGTGATGGGCTTGATTCCATCGACCCAGGAATGGTGGCGCTCGATGTCGTTGAGGAGCAGATAGACAAAACGGGAGCCGGCGGGCATATAGAGCTCGCCGGGAACGCGGGGATCGTGGGGCTGCTCGAAATCGGGCCAGCGGTTGATCCATTCCAGGTACTGGTTGCCGTGCTCCACATAGATGCCATCGCGAGAGAGGTAACGCTCGACGAACTCGAGGCAGGGCTCTCGCTCGCCCCAGGCGTTCAGTGCAGCGCGGATGGCATTCTGCACGCTCTCCCAGTGCAGGTTGACGTCGTGGTTGCCCTTGATGATGGTTACCTTGCGCAGCGGGGTGAGCGAGGTAAAGGCGGCCAGGGCCTCGAAAAAGAGAGGGTGCCCCCGGAGGATCAGATCCATCTTGCGACGTGAGGCGTCGCTATCGGAGGGGCTAAAGACCTCGCTGGGGTAGGCGCGCTCCGGATCAAAGGTCTCGCTCTCGGGCAGAGCGGGCACCTGCAGAAACTCGAATATATCGCCCGCCAGGATCAGCTCCATGGGCACCCTGCGTCGCTGGCTCTCGGCGCTTAGACGACCGAGCAGCTCGGCCCAGGCCTCGTCCTGGTCGAAATCCTCCAGCCGGTTGCCCTCATCTGCATAACCGGCTCCCAGATGCAGGTCGCTCACGACGATCTTGATCTGATCCATAGGCTCTCCTTCTCAAGCGTCGAAATCAACAGCATGCGGACGCACGGGTGCGGACAGGTCGCGTGCGATGAAACGGTATATGTTGTGCTATACTGATGGCATCCCAGAACTGACCTGTTCCATAGATCCCTGTCTTGGATCGGATCGATTCGCGAGGTGACCAGGATGACCGTATCTCCGTTCGAACGCTTTCGCCGCAACCACGCCATCGAGCACGCCACGATGCATCAACTGGCCCGCCTTCCGAGGCCCCTGCGCCTGGTGGCCCGCAGCGATTGGGACGGCTTTACCATGTATGGCCAGATAGACACCGAGACTCTGATCCACGCCACCCAGCAGGGCCTGCATGCGTTGCGTGCGGACCAACCCAATCTGGCGGTGCATCCGCGATGCGGGACGAACATGGCCGTCCATATGCTTTTGGCAGGCGCTGCCTACAGTGTCGTGTCCTCTGCCAGCAGGCGCGGACGCCGGGGCCTGCTCCCGATGCTGACGCTCTCTATGATAGGCGCAGTTGCCGCCCTTGGCCAGCCGCTCAGCCGCGCCGCCCAGGCGCACCTCTTTACCAGCGTCAAGG
>SKRJ01000037.1 GCA_007118555.1 Anaerolineae bacterium
GACGGATGCAAAGGAGATGCCATGGATCCGACGAACAATGCCCCCGATACCTCCGAGGAAGCATTTACGCTGCGCGATCTGCAGCCCTGGAACGATCCTGAGAGCACCACCGAGAACGAGCGCCTGCTGGGCGGCCTGTGCTATGTGAGCCAGATTCTGGTGCCTTTGCTGCTGCCCATTGTCTTGCTGCTCACCGATGAGGCCAGGCAGAGCCAGTTCCTGCGCTACCATGCTGTGCACAGTCTGGCCCTGCTCGCGGTCAGCTTTGTCTATTCGCTTTTTGCCGGGTTTGGGACCCTGCTGATGGTGATCGTGGCCGGTTGCCTGCTCTGTTTCGCCTGGGTGCTCTTTTTGCCGCCCCTGATCATGATGATCTACTATGGGTGGCAGGCCTTTGTGGGACGGGCGCCCGTCATCCCCTGGGTGACCGAGACGCTACAGAACCAGAACCTGCTCTAGGCCCCAAGCTGATCGGCCGTCGCCCCGAGGTTTGGCTCTGGTTTCTGGCCGGCCTATAATGGGCTCTGGCAGCAGGAGCCTAACCAGGGTAGGGAGCAGGTGTGAGGAACGCGCAGGAATGGATTCTCAGGCGTCGAGTGCCCACGGGCCTCATCCGTGAGTGTGCCACCAACGGGCTCAACCCCGTGCTGGCCAAGGTGCTCTGCGCGCGCGGCATGGATACCCCGGCCAAGATGCAGGCCTTTTTGGCCGGCGAGGACCATGACCTCGGCGACCCGCTGGACATGGCCGACATGCGGCCCGCCATCGAGCGCATCCGGCGCGGCATCCTCTCGCACGAAACGATCGCGGTCTATGGCGACTTCGACGTAGACGGCGTCACCAGTACGGCGCTCCTCGTCTCCCTGCTGCGTGGGCTGGGTGGCAACGCCAGGCCCTATATCCCCGATCGCTTTGACGAAGGCTATGGCCTCAATGTCGATGCCCTGGACACGATTCGCGCCGAGGGGGTGACCCTCTGCATTGCCGTGGATTGCGGCGTGCGCTCGAACCACGAGGTGGCCCACGCCCAAGCCCGCGGCCTCGACATGATCATCGTCGACCATCACTCGGTGCCCTCCGAGTTGCCCGCGGCCGTGGCTGTCATCGACCCCAAGCGCCGCGACAGCGCCTATGCCTTTGCCGAGCTGGCCGGCGTGGGCGTGACGTACCAGCTTGGGCGCGCCCTGTGCGACGCCATGGGCGACACCGATGCGGGGCGCCGGATGATACGCCAGGTGGATGATTATCTAGACCTGGTGGCTCTGGGCACGGTGGCCGACATCGTGCCGCTGGAGAGCGAGAACCGCACGCTGGCGCGCTGGGGCCTCAACCGGCTTCGCTCGTCGCCCCGGCCGGGCCTGCTGGCCCTCATGGAGCAGTCGCGGGTGCAACCCGCCACCGTGGGCAGCATCGACGTGGCCTTTCGGCTGGCGCCGCGCCTCAATGCCGCTGGGCGCCTGGAGCACGCCCGTATCTCTTACGAGCTGCTGATGGCCGAGGATCTGGGTGAGGCCCGTGGCCTGGCCGAGACGCTGGGGCACACCAACAACGAGCGCCAGGCCCTCTTGGAGGAGCAGGTTGCCGCCGCCATGGCGGGCCTGACCCAGGAGCCGCTGGGGCCCCTGTTGATCGTCGACGGCCCCGACTATCACGAGGGCATTGTCGGGCTGATCGCCAGCCGCCTGCGCGAGGCCTACTACCGGCCGACGCTGGTGTTGCGGGCCGACGCCGAGACGGCGCGGGGCTCGGCGCGGAGCGTCGACGGCTTTCACATCACCGAGGCGCTGGATAGCTGCAGCGATCTGCTGATGCGCTATGGCGGCCATGCCCAGGCGGCAGGCTTTACTCTGGCCAGTGACCGCCTGCCCGAGTTCCGGCAGCGCCTGCTGGACTATGCCGAGGAGCACCTGGATCAGAACGCGTTGACGCCCCGCCTGCTGGTGGATGCCATCGTCCCCCTCGGCGTGCTCACCCCCGATGTGGTCAGCGCCCTTGGCACCATGGAGCCCTTTGGCCGTGGCAACCCCGAGCCGCTGCTGTCCTCGCTGGGCGCGCAGATCCGGAGCATCAACACCGTGGGCGTCGACGGCAAGCACCTGCGCCTCCTTGTGCGCCAGGCGAACGCGAGCCTGCCCTGCATCGCCTTTCGGCAGGGGGCGCTCTCGGAGCAGTTCCGTCCGGGCGATCGGATCGACCTGGTTTACCGCCCGTCGATGAACCACTGGCAGGGTCGCAGCACCCTGCAGCTCGTCGTCGAGGCGATACGCCCCGCCCGCGACTGAGCCAGCAACGACATCGGCTGGCATTTTCTACCCAGGGTTGGACAGGGGCGTCTCGACACGCTATATTGAGCGCATTGCGGCCACGTTCCGCATGGCAGAGCCGTTGACTACCGGGTGGCACACATGAGCGCCCTACGGAGGTGTTTCGTTGCTTGACGCATTGCGCTTTGATCCGGCTCAGGAGACCGACCGTATCGTCGCATGGCTGTCGCAACAGATGCACGACGCGGGCTTTGGCCACGCCGTGTTGGGTGTCTCGGGCGGACTGGACTCGGCGCTGGTGGCTGCCCTGTGCGCACGGGCCCTGGGGCCGGACAATGTGCACGGCATGATCCTGCCCCACGAGACGAGCAGCCCCCAGAGCATGGCTCATGGGCAAAAGCTGATCGAGCAGTTGGGCATCGCCTCGAGTCTTTTTGACATCACGCCCATGGTCGAGGCGCTTGTCGCCCGCGACCCGGAGATGAACAGCGTGCGCAGGGGCAATATCATGTCCCGCTGCCGCATGGTGACGCTGTACGATCAGTCTGCGGCGTGGGACGCGCTGGTGATGGGCACCGGCAATCGCACCGAGATGCTGTTGGGCTATTTTACGCTGTATGGCGACAGCGCCGCCGCCCTGCGGCCCATCGCCCATCTGTACAAGTACCAGGTGCGGACTCTAGCAACCTATCTGGGGCTGCCGGAAGAGATCGTCCACAAGGCGCCCAGCGCCGACCTGTGGGCGGGCCAGACCGACGAGGGGGACCTGGGGTTCAGCTATGACGAGGCGGACCAGATTCTCTATCTCCTCACCGAGGCGGGCCTGAGCGAGCGCAAGGCCGCCGAGCTCGGCTTTGCGCCCGAGACGGTGCAGGCCGTCAGACGCCGCATGGAGCGCAACGCCTTTAAACGGAGCGAGCCGCCGCTCCTACCTACGATTGCCCAGGCGACTGGGCATCCCTAGTCGCTACGAGACCCTGATGGGCAAGCCGATCCTCGCGTGAGCAACGGATCGGCGCCGCAGAATGGATTCGTACATTCAACCCTGGGAGTGACCAATGAGCGAGTGGACACGGGACGAGATCATTCGGGCGTGCCATGAAGAGGACGTGCGCTTTTTGAACCTGCAGTTCAGCGACATTGTCGGGCTGGTCAAGAGCATTACGCTGTCGGTGAGCCAGATCGAGCATGTGCTGGACGACGGGGTCTGGTTCGATGGCTCGTCGATCCAGGGGTTTGCCCGCGTCAGCGAGAGCGACATGTACCTGTTCCCCGACCTGTCCACCTTTGCCATCATCCCGTGGAGCGTTGGCGCCGACAAGACGGCGCGCCTGGTCTGCGACGTGTTCACCCCCGATGGAGAGCCCTTTGCGGGCGCCCCGCGCACAGCGCTCATCTCGGCTCTGCAAGAGGCCGAGCGCTTGGGCTACCGGTATCTGGTGGGGCCCGAGCTCGAGTTCTTTTTGTTCGAGACCGACGAAAGGGGCCTGCCGGCCGTGGCCGCCATCCACGATCAGGCCGGCTATTTCGACGCCACGTCGGATCGCGGCATGCTCGTGCGGCAGGCCATGTCGGCGGCGCTGGAGGTCTTTGACATCGAGGTGCTCACCGGCCACCACGAGGGCGCCCCGGGCCAGCACGAGATCGACTTTCGCTATCAGGATGCCCTCAAGGCGGCCGACAGCGCCGTGACGTTCAAGTACGTTCTCAAGGCAGTGGCCCAGCAGCACGGGCTCTATGCCACCTTCATGCCCAAGCCCATCGAGGGCATCAACGGCTCGGGGATGCACGTGCATCAAAATCTGGCCGACATCACGACGGGCAAGAACCTCTTTTCGGATCCTTCCGACGCGTACGGGCTCTCCAAGCTGGCCAAGCATTTTATGGCGGGCCAACTCTACCACGCCCGCGCCATGAGCGTGGTGCTGGCGCCGCTGGTCAACTCCTACAAGCGTCTGGTACCGGGCTATGAGGCGCCCGTGTACGTGAGTTGGGCCCACATCAACCGTTCGGCGCTGATTCGCATCCCGCGCGCCCGTAGCACCGAGTCGGTTCGCCTGGAGCTGCGTTGTCCCGATCCATCCTGCAACCCCTATCTGGCGCTGGCGGTCATGCTGCATTGCGGCCTCGACGGGATCAAGAACGAGATGTCGCTGCCCGACCCCAGCGAGGAGGATCTGTACGAGGCCGAATGGGCGCGGGTGGGGCTGGAGACATTGCCCGGCTCGCTCAAAGAGGCGATCGACGCGGCGGCGGATAGCCCCATCATCCAGCGCGCCCTCGGTCCCCACATCTTTGAGCGCTATCTGGACGCCAAGAACCTGGAGTGGGATGCCTATCGGGTCGCGGTCACCGACTGGGAGTTGGAGCGGTACTTTCGTATCTACTGAGCAGCGCGCAACCTGACCTAGCTCGAGGGCTTGGCCTTGCGCCAGGTGTTGATCTGCTCTTTGGACGTCACGGACGCGGCACGGTTGGCCTGGGCCTGATCGTGGGCGACCTGGCCGGGATCGGGCCCGGACGGCCCGGACACGGCAAAGCTCGACGGCACCCGGCGGGTCTCCTCGCCCTCACAGCGGGGGCAAGCGGGCGCTGTAGCCTCTTGTGCGGCGGCAATACTGCGATAGAATTGCGCAAAGCGATGGCCGCAGTCGTCGCATCGGTATTCGTAGGTGGGCATGGGTCCTCCGCCCTCGCGGGGCACTGCCCCAGTGCATGGTCGTATCGGTCAGGTACGATGATAGCAGGCAATGGCCGGACGGCCAAGTGAACGATTTACGGGAGGCAAGCATGCGCGCAGCCGTGTATCATGGGGTGGGCGAAATAGAGATCATGGAACGACCCATGCCGGTCCCCGGGCCCGGCGACGTGCTTGTGCGCGTGGCCGCCTGCGGCGTGTGCGGCACCGATCACCATATCTACCACGGC
>SKRJ01000358.1 GCA_007118555.1 Anaerolineae bacterium
CGTACGCTTCCTGGGCCACCGCCTGGTTGGCGTCGACGATCTTGTCGCCTTTGGCCTGAAAGTTGTCCTTGATGACGCTCATCATGTACTTGACGTCAAAACCGCTCACCGCCGCGGCAACAGCCAGCGCCGCTGTATTGGTCATGACTTCGCTGCCGTGTTTGGTGGCGATCTCTTTGATGGGCACTCGTACGAGCTGTACGTCGCTCTTATCCAACTCGGGTTGCAGCGATTCCAGGTCGGTATCTTCATCGACGATGATGACGCCGTTGGGATTCATGCAGTTGAGGTGCTCGGTGACGGTCTCGGCGTTGAGGGCGAGCAGGACATCGACGGCATCTCGTACGCTGCCCAGCGGTGTCTCGCGGTTGGCGGCGCGGATAGAAAAGTGGTTGTGGCCTCCGCGGATGCGCTCATAGTAGCTGGGAACACCGATGACCTGGAGTCCGGCTCGGGTGAGCGCCTGGCAAAAGCCAGCCCCACTCGATTCGACCCCCTGCCCAGCCTCGCCTCCGATGCGAAAGCTGATTTCTTGTGCGGGCATATTAACCTCCCGATTACGCTGCCCCGGCGCACGTGCCAGGGCAGAGGTCTATGTTGATCTGAAGCATCCTCCCCAGGGAGCGCAAAAGCTGCATAGCCTGGCGTCCCTGAGGAGGTCCTCCAGTGAACGGCTCTTGTAGATCAAGGCGATATTCATCGAATCTATTGTGCGGCAAGCGAGCCGATGCGACGTGGCTTGATGGGTCGGGCTCTAGCTCATGACTACTGCGGCACCCGCCCGCTTGAGGCGGAGAGCCATCGTCTCGAGAATGACAAAGCCCAGATCGAGGCCCTCGTTGCCCACAAAGGCGGTGGCAATGTCCTGCCCCACGACGATATCCATGTTCCAGGACTGGGGGCTCACCAAGAGCGCCTGGTCGTCGGGCATCACGCTCGATTGGTAGATGCCAACTTCAACCAGCCTCTCGACGCGCTCGATCTCGGACTGGCCGTACTCGCGCAGGCTGGCCAGCTTGGCATACAAGGGATGCCCCACGATGAGAGCAAAGGGACCGTCAAAGCTGTTGGCGCGCATGTTGCCGATGGCCTGCGCCACCGCCGTAAAGGGGCCATTGGGTGCGGACCAGTCGCCCAGAGCCTCGTTGGGGGCATCCTCGCTCAGCCCGAGCAGGACCAGCGTATCCTCTTGCTTGGCGATGTCTACCGCTGCCGTAGCCACGGCGCCCAGATCCATGGGATAGGGCGTCTGATCGGCCATAGCCAGGTGCTTGAGGCGGATGCGGAACTCGGCCTCGAGCTGCTGCAACTTGATATAGTCAATGTCTTGGGCGATGACGATGTCGTCTTCGGTGCCAAAGCCAATCAGCGGCGCGACCTCGACGCCCCAGCCCAACGGTCCGACCATGGGGAGCACTCGTCGTCCGACCAGATTTTTCTTGACCACCGTGGCGACCATATTGTCGATCGCCTTCCACACGCCCTCACTCATGGGGGCATCATCGCGCATTAGGTATTCGGCCATGTCGTCCTCCTGTATCGATCCTATGATAGGTGTGGCTAGTCGCGCTTGTTCCGAAGGCTACCGATAGACGGGACATCGGGGGCCTTGGGCTCGTCATCGCTCTCCTCGGGGGCCTTGGGCTTTTTCGCCGGGCTACCCTTGCCCTGGCGCTCTTTGGCCTCCTCGAGCAGATCCCGAAAGACATCCGAGTGGTAGATCTCGTGATCGCGGACGCGGGCCAGGATCTCGCGGATCTCTTCATCCTCTACTTCGGGGATCTGGTTGCTGTACGCCTGGGTGACCTCATCCTCGATATCGATGTTTGCCTTGAGGTTGGCGACATGATCGCGGCTCAGGAAGGGCTCCAGGTGGTTGAAATCGGGCTGCTGGCCGCGTTCCTGCAGTTCCTCGCCCAGCCATCCCATGTGCTGCATCTCGTTGATGGCTGACCTCTCCATCTCCTCTTTGAGCTCCCAATCGTCGGCTACAAAAGAGTGATAGAGGTACTGTAGGATGACGGTGTACTCGTGGCGCACGCCATAGTTGAGGATGTCGGCCAGACGCTCGCTGACCTCCTCGTCCTCGCCTTCCGGCTCAGGCTCGCCCTCCTGCTCAAACTCCTCGGCGAAAGCCCGGAACTTTTTCTGGTGCTCGACCTCGTCATGGATGATCCGGGCGAGCAAGCGGCGGATGCCCTCGTCCTCGATCTGCTCCATATGGTCGCGGTACTGGTCGATGGCCTGTTGCTCGAGGTTGACGTCCTTGCGCATCTGCACCGAGGGAGGCTCTATGCTCAGGTCGGGCGGTTCGCGCTGCATATCCGGGTCGCCGCCCAGCTCGACGATCACGTCGGCCAGCCAGTCAAAGTGGCGCATCTCGTCGCGGGCCATCTCTTCGATGTCGCCCGGAATCTCGCCTTCGCCCAAGGCATAGGCATGCGCCAAGTACTGGATGACGGCCTGATGCTCGCCGCGCATATCGTCACGTAACAGTTCGATGATCTTTTTCTTGTCCATTACACCTCCACTCCTAGTAGGGTATGGTTGCGGACTGGGATAGAATTAGGGAGCTCGTGCGCCTGCCTGGCGCACAAAGCCCTTCAGGTCGAACTCGGGTTCGAGCAGCCGGTCTTTTACATCGGCCACATCGATGCCCTTGGCCACAAGCTGGTTCACCGCCGCCAGGTCGGCTCGGCTGCCCAGCAGGATGGCGCCTACAACGGTGTTGTGACGGATGACCAGCTTTTTGTAGATCTGCGCTGCCTCATCCAGAAAGCGGACCTCGTGAAAATCGCCCGTCTCTGGGTTCACCTCGCCCATAGAGGTCAGGTCTATGCCCGTCACCTGGAGGGTGGTGCTGGGAACGACGTCGTTATAGGTGGCGTCGGTCTGCCCGGCGATCTGGGCGGCCGCGATCCGTGCCTGGGCCAGGGCCGTGGGGATGATGCCCCACACCCGGTCGTTGAACTCGGCGGCATCGCCTACGGCATAGATCGACGGGGCGCTGGTCTGCATGCGTTCGTCGACGGCAATGCCCAAGCGGCAGGCCAGACCGGCGTCTCGGGCCAGGTCGATCCTGGGGCGCACGCCGGCCGAGACCAGCACCATGCTGGCCGGCAGATGACGCCCACTCGCGAGCCGAGCGCCTCGAACCTGCGTATCGCCGACGATCTCGCTACACGCCTCTCCGGTGATCACGCGGACGCCACGAGCCTCGATGGCCTGCTGTAGCAGGGCCGCTCCCTCGATGTCGAGTTGCCTCGGAAGGAGGCGCGGCAGGAGCTCGACCACGGTCACGTCCACATCATAGGCGCGCAGGGCCATGGCCGTGTCCAACCCCAGGAGGCCACCTCCCAGAATCAGCAGGGGCTCGCTTCGCTGCGCCCCCCGACAGAGCGTCACCGCATCGTCCAGGCAGCGGAGCGTATGGACACCCTGCCGGTCTGCCCCCGGGATGGGGGGCACCCAGGCGCGGGATCCGGTGGCCAACACGAGCCAGTCATAGGGCTCCTGATGGCCATCGGCAAAGGCAACTGTGCGGGCCTGGGGGTCGACAGACACCGCCTTTTGGCCCAGTTGCACATCAATGCCGCGCGCCTGATACCAAGCGTCATCATACTGCGGCAGATTCTCCACGGGGAGCTTGCCGGCTATATAGTCGATCAGTCGCGGTCGGGGATAGTAGGCATACGGCTCCTTGCCAAAGAGACGGATCTCGATCGACGGGTCGTGATCCGCCACATTGCGGGCCGTTGTTACGCCAGCAACCCCGTTACCAATGATAACTAGTCGCATGGGGCTCCTGCCCGCTCGAGATGGCGGCGTGGCGTAGGCTGTTCGCAAACTCTCAATATGCTAGCTCATCTCCTCGAACATATCCTTGCCGGCGCCGCACTCGGGGCAGAGCCAGTCATCGGGGACATCCTCCCAGGCTGTGCCCGGCTCGACACCACCATCGGGATCACCAGCTTCGGGATCATAGATATAACCACAGACCAGACATTCCCACTGCGACATGTAGCTTGCTCCTTTGATTCTTGATCGGCTAGACTTCGGTATAGTAGAGATCCTCATAGAGGCGCTCTATGCGATGTTTGTGCTCGAGCTCCTGCTCGGCGAGGAAACGGAACAGGGCCTCGGTCTCCTCGTCATCCGCGATACTGGCCAGGGCCGAATAGAGATCGTGGCTCCCGGCCTCGCGTTTGCCCGCTACGATCAGCACCTGTTGCACGTCCGAGTGCTCGTCCAGGGGCGTCTCTTGCAGAAAATCGGTAATGCCCAGATCCTCGATGCGTTTGCTCTGGCGCGCCAGCTTCTCTGGCGAGACGCCACTCTCCAGCAACGCCTCCAGGCGTCGGCGGTGACCCTGCTCTTGCGCTGCAAGCTCCTGCAGCAACTCTTGCGCTCGCGGGTTCTCGACGCGTTCGGACATCTCCAGATAGAGTTGGTGTGCCTCGATCTCGCGCTCGATGGCCGTCGTCAAGATCTCTTGATAAGGAGTAGAGGTTGCCTGCACTCTTGCCTCCAGATTGTGTTTGGGTACCAGACTATGACGATTGTAGGTGCTAGCTATGACCCTGTCAAGTGGAAAGGGTAACCGGGTATGCGTAACCGCCGCAGGGGGTAGGCATCTCTGTGGCAGCCTCCCGATGCGCATCCGTCATGATCGTGCCGTCGGCGTTGGGCTGAGCCACAAGGGCCGACCGGCAGGCGCTTTGGATGGCGCTTGACAGACGCTTACCAGAGTCTAGACTGTGTGCGAACGGAACCGAGTGCAGAAAGGATCCCCCGATGAAGACCCTTGTTGCGGCTGCCCTGGGCGAGTGCGTTCATGTGGCCGGGGTGCTCAGTTTCCTAAGGTTGGCGGAGGCAGCAGGCTGGCGTACCGTGTTTCTCGGTCCCGCCACGCCGGCGGACCGGGTGTTGGAGGCGGCGCGGGCCGAGCGCGCCGATCTGGTGGCGGTGTCGTATCGGCTGACACCCGACAATGGCGAGCGTCTCCTGGCCGAGTTTGCCGAGACAATGGACGAGCTCTATGCGGAGGGGGTACAGTTCCTCTTTGGTGGTACGCCCGCCGTGGCCGAGCGGGCCCGGGGGCTGGGGTTTTTTCACGCGGTGTTCGATGGGGGCGAGCCGGTAGAGGCCATACTGGGCTATCTGCGGGGGCAGCCCTACGAGTCGCCCCGGGC
>SKRJ01000346.1 GCA_007118555.1 Anaerolineae bacterium
ATCGAGGGCGGGGTCGTTGCGGTTCCTGTCATAGTCGGACAGCTTGTGCGCGACAAACTCGCCTAGCGACCGTCGCGCTGCTTGCTCGCCGCCACGGGCGGTCACGCCTGGCTCGGGCTCGTCTGGGTCCATCCCCAGCGTCCGAAGCAGACCCGCGGTATCGGAGGCATCCAGTGTCATCAGGTCCAGCCCCGTGGCCGCGTGCGACACCTCCGCGGGCGTCGCCAGGCGCAGGAACCGGTCGAGATGCTTGTGGAGCCGGGGCCGTATCGTGCGCGCTGCGTACTCTTCCTTGGCAGACGCCGTTTCGACTGGCACCACCACATTGGCCTCGACCTGGAGCAGGGCGCAGGGCAGCCGCTCGGCGATCCGACGGTACCAGGCCACCTGATGCCGCAGGTAGCCCCGATCCACGACGACGCAGCAGGCGCTGCGCCCCAACGCAACAAAGAGCTCGTCCGGCGATGCCTGCCGTAGCACAAAGGCGATGCCTCGCTCTCTCAAGCGCTGGGCCACCTCATCAAGCCCCTGCAGCATAAACCGGTAGTGACGAGGGCCGGCCCCCAGATACCGGCTCACCAGCCCAACGGCGACCACCAGCGGCCGCCTCAGCTCGTTGGCCTGCTCGATCGCATAGGCCAGCGCGTCGTTGCCCTCGACCCGCTGGCTGGCCTGCATGCCATAGAGGACATAGTCACCGATCTCTATGCCACGGTCGTTGAGGCGTTTCACCCGTGCGGCGTCGACGTGCATCTCCCTCATCCCGGCTGTGCGCTGACAACGCGATCGTACGACACCCGTTGCGATACCTCCGCCAGGCTTTTGTCGCCCACGCCGGCACAGGCCAAAAGCGCTGCGCCCAGCGCCGCCGCCTCGACGTGGGCCGCCACATGCAGGTCCTGGCCAAAGCGCTGGGCGAGGATCTCGGCCAGCAGCGGGTTGCGGGTAATGGCATTGCCCGCACCGACGAGGGTATCTCGTTCGCCGACGGCGGGTCGCATCTCCCGGTACAAGGCGTGCATTCCCTCAGCCAGACCTTCGAGAAGGGCGCGGGCAAAGTGGCCCGGCCGCATGTTCGTGGGCCCGATCCCCGAAAAGCTGGCCCGCAGGTTGGGATTGCTGCGCGTGCCGGTAAAGAGCGGCTCGCAGCGCAGGCCATCGCAGCCGGGGGGCACCTGCGCCGCCAGGGCGTTCATCTTCTCGTACAGCTCTGTGGAGGGATCGGCGCCCCACAAGGCAACGCCCACCTCCCGATAAAAGTCTCGCAGATAGGCATAGGCGCGCCCCCCATACAAGCCTGCACCCACCAGCAGATAGCCACCGCCAAAGAACGCCCGCGCCTCTATCTCGGGGAGACGCTGGAACGCGTCGACGCGGGCCGAGACCTGGCCCCCCGTACCCATATTGATGAGCAGGCAGGACGCGGGATCGCGCACCGATCCCAAAAAGCTGGCCTGATTGTCTCCCGCCGCGACGCAAACGGGCACCCTTCCGAGCCCGGTCCGCTCGGCGGCCTCTGGCGACAGTGGCGCGTGGGCCGAGCCCGCGGGACGCACCGGCACAAACAGCTCGCCGGGTAGCCCCAGCCGCTCGATGAGCTGCCAATCCCAATCGCTACGGACGATGTCGAACAACCCCGAGCTTCCGGCGTCGGTGGGATCGGTGCAGGGGGGCGTACGGGTCAGCAGCGTAAGCGCAGCATCCGGAATCAGGCACGCATAGGTCGCCTGAGCCGGTAGCTCGCTACGTTGGCTCAACCAGTACAGGCTGACGCCCATGTATCCGGGGGCGGGTAGACAGCCCATGTTGGCAAAGGCGCCCTGACCGCCCGCCTGACGCAGCAGTGCGTCCAGGTAGGTCTCGTCGCCAGCCCCCGTTGGCTCCAGGATGCGCTGATCCTGCCAGGTGATGGCGGGCCCAAGGGGCTCCAGCTCTCGCGAAAAGAGCGCCAGGCCATGCTGTTGACCGGTCATGCCGATAGCGCGCACCCGACCGGCGTCGGGCAATCGCCACGCCAGTTGCTCGAGCACGTCCATCAGCAGGTGCTCCAACCGAGCCAGATCCAACTCGGCATAGAGCTGCCCCGACCGGCCCATACGCGTCGAGGCTGCGTCGTTAGCCGACGACACCTGCGCAATGACCCGTCCGGCCCGTGTGTCGAGAGCCAGGGCGCTCAGGCTGGTGGTTCCCACGTCCAGACCGATATAGATGCTCATAAACCTGTCCTTCGTGATTGTCTGCATGTCGAGTATAATCGTGCGCGCCATGGTAGGCAATGCCGTGGTTTGTCCGCCCGACAGAGCGCTTTGTCCCTATGCGCGCTTGGCATATAATTCGTGTGGGCAGCGTACCCCCTATACTTGGCGCTGCTGGGAAGGCTGGAGATGACAACCGACCCTGTCGATGTGAGCGTAGTGATCCCCGCCTACAACGAAGAAGAGGCGATCCTCCCCGTTCTGGATGACGTGAGCGCGGCTCTGGAGCCCCTCGATCTGACGTACGAGATCGTCGTGGTGGACGACGGCTCCGCCGATCGCACCGCAGAGCTGTGCCAGAACCGTGAGAAGGTGCGTGCGGTCTCTCATGGGCGCAACCGTGGCACGGGTGCCGCTCGCACCACGGGGGTGCGCGAGGCTCGTGGTGAGATCATCGTGATGATCGATGCCGATGGGACCTATCCGGCCGATGCCATTCCCAAGCTGCTGGAGGAGTTGGAGACGGCGGACCACGTTATCGGCGCGCGAATGCGAGAGGCCGGCACGGTGGCCTGGCTGCGGCGCCCCGCCAAGGACTTTATCCGGCGGTTGGCGTCTTACATGGTCGAGTACGATATCCCCGACTTGAACTCGGGGCTGCGGGCCATGAAACGCGAGCAGACGCTGCGGTTCATCCCCATCCTGCCCAATAGCCATTCCTGGGTGAGCACGATTACCATGGCGATGCTCAGTAGCGGCCATCGGGTGACGTGGACCCCGATCAGCTATCACGAACGCATCGGCCGCTCGACCTTTCACCCCATCCGCGACACATACAACTACCTGACGCTGGTCGTGCGCACGATCATGTACTATAACCCGCTGCGCATCTTTTTGCCGCTCACGATTTTTCTGTTTCTTGTTGGCATAGTCAAATTCTTTACCGATTTCTTCCGTTTCGGCCTCACCTTTTATGTGCCGGCTTCCACGGTGATCATCATCCTGGCGAGCATTCAACTGGGAGCCATCGGTCTTCTGGCCGATCTGATTGTCAAGGCGGGACGGCTGAGAAACTGATATTCCTTGCATACCAGACCTGAACCGGACCAACACAGCATGGTAGGGTGCCAGGGTCGCGTGTGGGCCGTGGTCCTCCATTATCGTCTCTGGCAAGAGACAGTAGAGTGTGTACGCTCTCTGTTCGAGTCGGGCTATCCGAACCTTTGCGTTCTCGTGGTCGACAACGGTTCGGCCGACGGCTCGGCCGTAGAGCTTGCCCGGCATCTCGATGATCGCGCCGAGCTCCTGCCGCTGCCAGAGAACCGGCTCTTTGGCGGCGGCATGAATGCAGGTCTTGTCCGGGCGCTGGAGCAGGGGGCCGATTGGCTCTTGATCCTGAACAACGACACGCTCGTTGAACCAAACATGATCTCGCACCTCGTGGACACTGCGCAGTCGAGCCCCGACATCGGCGTTGTGGCGCCTCTCGTCTACTATGCCGATGCGCCGACAGAGCTATGGAATGCCGGCGGGCGCCGGCGTCGCTTTTGGCCTTTTGCCCATCAGTTGGGAAGCATGGATCAGGAGATACTAGGCCGGGACGAGCCTATCGCCGTCGACTATGTCACGGGGTGCGCCATGCTTGCGTCCCGGGCCGTTCTGGAAAGAGTGGGGCTCTTTGATCCGCGCTATCGCATGTACTATGAGGATGCGGATCTATGTGCACGGATCCGGCAGGAGGGTTACACGATATTCGTCGACCCTCGAGCCAGCATCTGGCATCTGGTAGGTCGCACATCCGCCACAGAGCCCGTCCCCAATCGGTACCATCGGGTGCGCAACCGGTGGCGTTTCTATATGGCGTACAACCGAGGCGTCTCCAAAGCGTTGGCGGCGTTGTTGCTGCTGGGGCAAGAAGGGCTGCGTGGGATGGCCTGTGCCCTCAGTGGCAAACACGATCTGGCGCGGGCGCATTGGAGAGGCCTGTACGACTCGCTGCGTGATGGCGGGGCGTGCCATGACTGGTAGGGCTTTGTCGCATGTCGAACGAGTCTGCTGCGTATGCGGCTCTGGCGATAGCGATCTGCTGTACGAGATTCGTGACCCGGAGCGGCTTGCCGGGTATATGGACGGACGCGTGCAGCCCGTGTCATCTGGCGAACGGATCGTGCGCTGCCGGACATGCGGTCTCCAATATGTGAACCCCATCATCGTCTGGCCTGCCGGGAGTCGCGCCCATTCGCTCGCCTGTGATCTGGACTATTTTGCGAGCACCCGCCCCTCTCGCGCCATCGGCAACAGACATCTCCTCCGGCTTGCGCAGGGGCTGCTGGGCCGGCGAGGGCGCTGGTTGGATGTGGGCGCCGGAGATGGGCTCCTGGCGAGCCAGGCGCAGGCCGCTGGCTGGGAGGCGGTTGCGATTGAGGTCGATGGCGAGCTGGTTCATGCGCTGGGGCTCGATCGGGTGCAACCGCCGGTGCAGGTTTGCCCGCTGGAGGATGCCGACCTCACCCCGGCATCCTTTGACGTGATATCCCTTGTCAACGTGTTGGAGCACGTGGATGCCCCCGAAGAGATGGTCGCCACCTGTGCGCGGCTGCTGCGGGCGGGCGGGTTGCTGATCGTCCATGTGCCCAACGTGGGCAGCTTGGGAGCGCGGCGGCGTGGCCCCCGCTGGCGCCATTATGAGCCTCTGAGCCATTTCACCTACTTTGACCGGCATACGTTGCCCCTCCTGCTGGAGCGCCATGGGCTCGAGCCCGCGGCAAGCTTTTCCCTGCCAGGGCATAACCGTGTCAAGCGGATGGTGCTGGCGATCATGGATCGGCGGGGTCTGTACTGGCACGATGGTCTGGGCTATATTGCGCGCAAGTAGGGTGCTGGGCAGGGCGGCTCGGATTTGCCTATTGCCGCCATTCAGACTATACTGGTTGCGTTGTCGGGGCGTAGCGCAGTACGGAAGCGCGCACGGTTCGGGTCCGTGAGGTC
>SKRJ01000247.1 GCA_007118555.1 Anaerolineae bacterium
ATAGGGTTCTGGGGATTACTCGTCTTTCCCGAGATCGAGGATATCATCGAGGAGATCGATCCTGTCCCGGAGCCTGGCTTTGAGCCTGAGCCTCCGGTAGGCCCAACACCTCCTCCGATTGATAACAACAACAATAACGACTAGGTTATGCCTTGGGGCTAGACGGTTCATGTAGACAATGGTTGGATGAGCGCCGGGGCGTCCCTTTGGGATCTCCCCGGTGCTCGCATCTTTTGTGGCAGGGTGTCGTGCGCCACACCGGCGAGCGCTTGCGGTCGCCCTACCCTTGACATGGCTAGCTGCCGTTCCCTCTGCGCAGGGCACCCCTTGGTAACGCGTTTGCACGGCATCCACCAAGCCGGCTCCTCGTCGCTTGTCCCTGATCGCTTCTAACATCCTGTACCCTGCGCCATTGTGCACCAGACAGAGATCGGGCCTGGATGCGCCGCGATAGGGGTCTGACAGTTTACAGCTCGGGGGTAGCGACGATGATGCATCCATAGTACGATCGGAAATATCCATAGGAGAAATGATGAGCAATCAAGATCCACACAATAACAGTCTGTCCAGGCCGTTTTCTCGCCGAACCCTGCTCAAGATGACGGGGCTCGCTACGGGAGCGTTGATTCTGGCGGCCTGCGAAGATATCCCGGGCGTGACAGATGAGACCCCCGTTGTCGGCACAGAGCAGACGCCGGTCCTGGCGGACGAGCCGACGCCCACGCCCGAGTTCCTTCCTGAGGAAACCCCTCCGCCTGATACAGAGATCACGCCGGAGGACACCCCCGTGCCGGATGAGGAGCCACGCCGGGGCGGCCGGTTGCTTTGGGGCACCGAGCTCACGCCCGATGGCTTTCTCGATCCAGCCCTGGCCACCGGATTGCCGGGCGCCTATGCAGGCTGGATCTATGAGCCGCTGGTCGTCATCGATGAGGAGTATGCCGAGCTCATACCCCGTCTGGCGGTCTCGTGGCATGAGGAGGACGATGCGCAGGTCTGGGTGTTCGAGCTGCGGCAGGGCGTGATGTTCCACCATGGTCGCGAGTTTGTGGCCGAGGATGTGGTGCATACGTTCGAGCGCATCCTGGACCCCGACTTTGGCTCGCCGGCGCGGCCCGTGTTTGCGACCATCGCCAACGTCGAGGCCGTCGATGACTATACCGTGCGCTTTGAGCTCGAGAGGGCCAACCTGGACTTTGCTTTTATGCTTGCGGGACGCCAGCCCAAGATCGTGCCCCATGATCTGACGGATGAGGAGATCAACAGCGAGCCCCGAGGGACGGGACCATTTCGTGTCGATGAGTATGTGAATGCGGATCGTATCGTCTTTTATCGGCATGAGGCCTATTGGGAGGAGGGCCTCCCCTATCTCGATGAGTTGGAGGCGATCTCTATTCCCGAGGCGACGACCTTGGTCAATGCGCTGCAGGCGGGCGATCTCGATGTCGTGCGCGTCATTCCGGTGCCGCTGTTGCCCATCGTAGAGGGCGACGAGAATCTCGAGATACTCTTTGGGGCGCCTGTACACAAGGAGCATATCTTTATGCGGCTGGACGTCGAGCCGTTCAACGACGAGCGTGTGCGTCAGGCGTTCAAGCTGATCCCCGATCGCGAGGCGATGACAGAGCTGGTCTGGGCCGGTATGCCTGCGCACGTTGATGACGACAATCCGGTCATACCCACCAGCCCCTGGCGCGTCGAGACCGAGATCTGGCAACAGGATCTGGAAGAGGCGCGGCGTCTCCTGGAAGAGGCCGGCTACGGCGACGGCTTGGAGATTGATCTGTATGCGATCAACGATCTCTACGGAGTGATAGAGTTCTCTCTGGCCTTTGCCGACTGGGCCGCTCAGGCGGGCGTCACCGTCAATATCGTCGGCGTGCCCGCAGATCGTTTCTATGCCGAGGATTGGTTGGAGGTATCCCTGGGCACCGTCGAGTGGCTGCCACGTACCACCGCCGATGAGCAGTTGCGGGTGCAATACACCTCTGGCGCCGATTGGAACGAGACACGCTACGAGAGTCAAGAGTTCGACGAAATGCTCGACGAGGCGCTGGCCGAGACGGACCAAGAGCGCCGCGCCGAGCTCTATGAAGAGCTCCAGCGCAAGCTGATCGAAGAGGGTGGCCAGATCATCCATGCCCACTATCCTCGCGGTGCCGCCGTGCGGCCGAACGTTCAAAACTACAAACTCCACCCGCTGTACATGTATGATCCTCGGGATACATGGCTCTCCGAATGATGCCTTCCCGGGGCCGCTGGTAGGCTGTGAGCACGAGGGCCGAGTGTGTCTGGCGACCGCGAGCTGCGCTCCCTGGCAAGGGTAGCGGCTCGCAGTCGCGGCTGGTGCACTCGGCCTCTTTGCGTCGTGGGCGGGGGGCCGCGGGCGTTATGTCATAGGGCCTTGACATCGGACCAGGGCGCCCTATAATAAGGATAGGGCCTAGAGTCATGTTGGATTGGTAGGTTCGATGCAGGATAGGCCCGAGCGATGGCTGGCCTTGGGCCAGCCGACGAGAGAAATGGATTGGCGCCATGGACGGAATCGTGTCCGCAGATGTGGCACACGATTCTGTCGCGACAAGGATGGGGCATGGACACGGCACCTTGATGCGTGTCTGGCCCCAGCGTGGATGTGCTTTATGATCCCCGTAGTGGGCCTCGTGCCGGGGGGACGTCACCGACGTTCCCGTGACCCGGTCTCCTCCTTTCGTGATTGATTCTCCAGTCGCTCCATCAAGCCACTGTGCGCGATGGTTATCCTGTATGCGGTTTCTTCTCGGTCTATAGGCCGTATGAGATGCTGCGCATCGCAGACCCCAGCCCCGAATGTCGCTTCGCGACCAGGGGCTGCGCCGGGGCGCTATGCTCTTGACCCATACCTGCCCCGTCAATTGCTAGGAGAGAGATATGAGTACCGATTCGTCCGAGACATCCTTTCGCAAGCCGCTTTCCCGGCGTACCCTGCTCAAGCTGACGGGGCTCGCTACGGGAGGGCTTTTCCTGGCCGCGTGCGAGGCGGCGGTCCCCGACCTGGAGGAAACTCCGACCCCGGAGGTGACCCCTCCGCCGGTGGATGAGCCGACGCCGACCCCCGAAGAGGAGCCGACGCCTGAGGTCACCCCTGACCCCGACGAGCCCCGCCGTGGCGGCCGCCTGCGCTGGGGCATCCACAGCACCCCGGACGGCTTCTTTGATCCAGCCTTGGCCACGGGCTTTCCTATGTGGACCAGTGGTTTTGTCTATGAGCAGTTGGTCGGCATCGATGAGAACTATGCCGAGCTGATCCCGCGTCTCGCCACATCCTGGGACGCCGAGGAGGATGGCCGCGCGTGGGTCTTTGAGCTGCGCCAGGGCGTGATGTTCCACCATGGCCGCGAGTTTGTGGCCGAGGACGTGGTACATACGTTCGAGCGCATCATCGATCCTGACTTTGCCTCGCCGGCGAGGTCCGTCTTTGCGGCCCTCACCGAGATCGAGGCGATCGATGACTATACCGTGCGCTTTCATCTCGATACGGCCAATGCGGACTTTCCGGTGCTCCTCACAGGCATGCAGCCCAAGATCGTGCCCCACGATCTCACCGATGAAGAGATCAACAGCGAGCCCCGAGGCACAGGTCCCTTCCGGATCGACAACTATGCGAACGCCGAGCGGATCGTCTTTTACCGGCACGAGGACTATTGGGACGAGGGCCGTCCCTACATCGACGAGCTCGAAACGATCACCATTCCCGAGGCCACGACCCTGATCAATACGCTGCAGGCCGGTGACCTCGACTCGGTCTATCTCATCCCGCCGCCACTCATGTCGATTGTGGATGCGGATGAGAACCTGGAGCTGATGTTTGGACCGCCGGTCCAAAAGGACATGCTCTTTATGCGGCTCGATGTCGAGCCGTTCAACGATGACCGTGTGCGTCGGGCCTTCAAGCTGATTCCCGATCGCGAGGCGATGGCCGAACTGGTTTGGGGAGACATTCCGGTACATGTCGACGATGACAACTCGGTCGTACCGACGAGCCCGTGGCGCGTCGAGACCGATATCTGGCAGCAGGATCTGGACGAGGCACGCCGCCTGCTGGAAGAGGCCGGGTATGGCGATGGCATGGAGATCGATCTCTATGCCATGAACGATCAGTATGGCGTGGTCGAGTTCTCGCTGGCCTTTGCCGACTGGGCGGCCCAGGTGGGCGTCACTGTGAACATCGTGGGCGTGCCCCAGGATCGCTACTATGCCGAGAACTGGCTCGAGGTCTCCTTTGGGACGGTCGAGTGGACGCCACGGCCAACCGCCGACGAACAGCTACGCATTGCCTATCATTCGGAGGCGCCGTGGAACGAGACGCGCTTCCAGAATGAAGAGTTCGATGCCTTGCTGGACGAGGCGGTAGGCGAGACCGATCAAGAGCGCCGCGCCGAGCTCTATGACGAGATCCAGCGCATACTGATCACCGAAGGCGGCAAGATCATACACGCGCATTATCCCAATGCGTCGGCCGTACGCGACCACGTGCGAGGGTTTGTGTACCATCCGCTAGACGCCTTTGATCCGCGAACCGTGTGGCTGGAAGAGCAAGGATAGGCATCCAGGCTCAAGAGTTGTGACAAGCTGTCAGCCTGGCTGGTGGGGCTTCCATGCTCGGTCAGTCAGGCTGATACTCACGCTGGGCAGGGCATCGCATGTCTCGAGGCGAGGGGCAGACGCCCCGCAGCCTTTGGATATCCGAGGCGGCCCAGCCGTTTTCCAGACAGGAGACCATCATGAACAAAGTACCAGATCAAACAAACAAGGGTCGCAGCCGGCTTTCCCGTCGAGCTCTGCTCAAGATGACGGGGCTCGCCACCGGAGGGCTCTTGCTGGCCGCGTGCGAGGCGGCTGTACCGGACCTGGAGGAAACTCCGACTCCGGAGGTGACCCCACCGCCCGTGGATGAGCCGACGCCAACGCCTGAGGAGGAGCCGACGCCTGAGCCCGAGGCGACCCCTACGCCTGACGAGGAGCCAACGCCCGAGCCCGAGGAAACCCCTGACCCCGACGAGCCCCGCTATGGTGGCCGTTTGCGCTGGGGGTCTGATAGGAGCCCGGACGGTTTCCTCGATCCGGGGCTGGCAACAGGCATCGCTGGAACCTTTGCCACCTGGATATATGACAACCTCGTCAGCATTGATGAGGAGTATG
>SKRJ01000256.1 GCA_007118555.1 Anaerolineae bacterium
CGCCAACATCATCGCGATGCAGCGTCAGGGGGCGCCCGTTGCGCGCTCCCTGGGTGCGCAGCGAGCCCTCGCTGCCATAGACCACCCAGTGGAACAGGCCCTCGCCGTGGGCCGCCTGGTACGACGTCCACTGGCCCAGGGCGCCGCTCTCGAACGTGAGCAGGGCGTTCACTGTATCCTCGGCGGTGGCGTCGATGCTGTCGGGCATCTCGTCGTACCATACGTCATAGAACTCGGACGTCGCCGTGCGATGGGGCGACTTGTGGCGGACCGGCTCCATGATCCGGGCCTGGGCGTATACCTCGCGGACATCGCCCAACCAGTACTGCATCAGGTCGGTGGTGTGCACGCCTGCATCCACAAAAATGCCGCCCACATTCTTGATGTGGCGCCAGGGAAAGATGATGATGCGGTTGCCGCCGCCGGCGGTGGTGTGCAGCATCATCTGGGGCACGCCGATGGCGCCGACGTCCAGGAGGGCCTTCATCAGGCGGCAGATGGGGTCGCGGCGGAACTGCTCCGCCACCGAGAGCACCCGGTCGCTGCCCTGGTGCTGATCGATCAGGAGATTGCAGCCCCGGATCGTCGAGGCCAGGGGCTTTTCGCACATCACGTGCAGGCCCAGGTCCAGCGCTGCCGAGACCACCCGGTGGTGCGAGCCCGAGTCGGTGGTGACGTCGACGGCCTGCAGGTCGGGGATCTGGCGCGTCATGGCTTCCAGGTCGTCAAAGGCGGCGGGGCGCTCGCCCAGCATTTCCTGCGCCAGGTCAGCCAGGGCGACCGCCTTGTCGCGCCGCAGATCGCACACCGCCACCAGCTCGACGTTGCACAGCTCGGTGGCGTACAGCTCGCGGAGGCCGCGCAGATGCCGCCCGCCCATGCCGCCACAGCCCACGATCGCCAGGGGAATCCGCTCCATCGCGCCCTCCTTTGTGGTGCCTCGGTGCACAGCGATTGTGCCACAGGTGTTGGTGGGCCGCAAGTGTAGCCCTTGACGAGCCATCCAGCCCTCTTTAGAATCCAGAGACAAATGGCTCGCATGAAGGAGATTTCCCATGACAGACCGATCCGAGTTGGATGCCCTGGTGCAGGCGGCCCGCGAGACGCCGGGGATGTTCGATCTGACGGGACGCGCGGCGCTGGTGGTGGGCGGCACCAAGGGCCTTGGGCAGGCGATGGCGCTGGGTCTGGCCGCCGCCGGGGCCGATGTATCGGTGGCCAGCCGGGGCCCCGAGGGCCTGGAGGAGACGACCGAGGCGATCCAGGCGCTGGGGCGCAAGGGCGACAGCCTGGCGGTGGATGCCACCGACGAGGCCCAGGTGGCCGAGATGATGCGCTGGATGGTGGATGCTCAAGGGCGCCTCGATATCCTGGTCAACAGCCAGGGCGTCGTGCATTTGCAGCCCATCATTGACTTTGACCTGGACGCCTGGGAGCGGGTGATGGACGTCAATCTGAAATCTCTGTTCCTGTGCTGCAAGCACGCGGGGCGGGTGATGCTGGCCCAGGGCAAGGGCAAGATCATCAACATTTCCTCCGTGCGCGGCTTTCAGGGCCGGGCCCAGGACGCGGCCTATGCCCCCAGCAAGGGCGCCGTCAACCAGTTGACCCACTCCCTGGCCATCGAGTGGGGCCCCAGTGGCATCAACGTCAACGCTATCGCGCCGGTGTTCACCCGCACCGCGATGGCGGCCCCCAGCCTGGACGATCCCGCCACCCGCGCCTGGATCCTGAGCCGCATCGCGATGAAGCGGCCCGGTGAGCTCGAGGACCTGTTCGGCCCCGTGGTGTTCCTGGCCTCGGCGGCCGCTGACTTTGTCCATGGCCACGTCCTGCCGGTGGACGGCGGGTGGCTGGCGACATGACGGCGACCAAGCTGGTTCTGGGGATTCACGGCAGTCCCCATCTTGATGGCAACACGGCGTTCGCCCTGCGACATGCCCTGGCTGTCCTGGAGCAGGAGGGCGTCCGCACCCAGTGCATCGCCCTGGCCGAGCTGGACATTTCTCCCTGCGAGGGCAGCTTTGCCTGCCGCTCGGGGGCCTGCGTCCACGACGACGACATGGGCATCGTGTGCGAGGCGCTGCGGGCCTGCGACGGCCTGATCTTGGCGTCGCCCGTGTACATGGGCATGGTCACCGGCCAGCTCAAGGTCATGATGGATCGCACCGTGCTCTTTCGGGCGGGCAGCCGGTTCGAGCTGAGTGGCAAGGTGGGCGCCGGCATCGCCTGCGGCGGGTTCCGCAACGGCGGCCAAGAGCTGACGCTGCAGAACATGCAGACGTTCTTTTTACAGCAGGACATGTACGCTCTGGCCGACGGCCCGCGCTACAGCCACTCGGGGGCCACCATCGTGGGCCGCGCCGCCGACGACGAGCTGGGCCTGCAGACCGTGGCCAACCTGGCGCGGCGCATGGCGGCGGCCGTGCGCGAGCGGCGGTAGACGAACGCAAACACAACAAGAGGGACTCGTTCTATGACCCAGCCCCCCAACATACTGCTCATCACCAGCGATCAGCAGCACTATGAAACCCTGGGCGTCACCAATCCCCGCATCAAGACGCCGAACCTGGACCGGCTGGCCGGTGAGGGCGTGCGTTTCACCCGCGCCTACTGTGTGAACCCCACCTGCTCGCCCTCGCGGGCGACGATGATCACCGGCCTGTACCCCGCCTGGCACCACTGCTGGGCCATCGGGGTCAAGCTGCCGGAGGATGTGCCCACGGTGGGCGATCTGCTGCAGGAGCAGGGCTATAACAGCATCCTCATCGGCAAGGCCCACTTTCAGCCCCTGGCGTCCGAGCCGGGCAGCGAGTCCATCGAGCGACAGCCGATCCTGCGCGACCTGGATTTCTGGCGCGATTTCCACGGCCCTTGGTACGGGTTCGACCATGTGGAGACGGGGCGCATGCACGGCCACGAGTCCCACGCCGGCCAGCACTATGCCCTCTGGATGGAGGAAAAGGGCCTGGCCAACTGGCGCGACTATTTCCAGCAGTGGCCGCCCGACCCCGAGGACAAGTACCGCGGGCCCGAGTACACACGGGGCGCCATGCTGTGGGACCTGCCGGAAGAGTACCATCACTCCCACTGGGTGGGCGAGCGCACCGTGGCCAACATCGAGCGCTCGGTGGCCGAGAACAAGCCGTTCTTTCTCTGGTCGAGCTTTTTCGACCCGCACCCGCCCTATGTGCTCCCCGAGCCCTGGGCCAGCATGTACGACATGGAGGAGATGCAGCCGGGAGAGTACGTCGAGGGCGAGTTTGACGAAATGCCGCCCCAATATGCCAAAACCCGCGAGGAGAACCCGGACTATTCCGAGTACTTTGAGCCCGGCGGCCGCGGCCTGCACGGTTTCCACTCGCACCTGCACACCGAGGCCGAGATCCGCGCATCCATGGCCTACTATTACGGCATGATGAGCCTCATCGACGCCGAGGTGGGGCGCATCCTGGACTGCCTGGACCGGCTGGGCATCGCCGAGAACACGCTGGTGATCTATACCACCGACCACGGCCATTTTCTCGGGCAGCACGGCCTTATCGCCAAGGGGGCCTTTCACTATGAGGACCTGCTGCGCATCCCGATGCTGGTGCGCCAGCCGGGGACGATCCCCGCGGGGCAGGTGTCCGATGCGCTGCAGAGCCAGATCGATTTCGTGCCGACGATGCTCAGTGCTGCGGGCATTCCCGTGCCGGGCCTGATGCAGGGCGTGGATCAGTTCCCCGTGTGGCGCGGCGAGATGGAGAGCCTGCGCCAGCATGCCCTGATCGAGAACCGTCACAACCCCACCACGGTGCACCTGCGCACCCTGGTGAACGACCGCTTCAAGCTCACGGTGTACCGCGACGCGGCCTATGGCGAGCTGTTCGACCTGCAGGACGACCCGGGCGAGCTCGTCAATCGCTGGGACGACCCCGCCTATGCCGGGGTCAGGAGCGCCCTGCTGCTCGAGTTTGTGCAGGCCGAGATCGAGCGCGAGCCCACGCGCATGCCCCGCATCGCCGGGGCGTGATGGGGCGCATATACTGGCATGGGCAGGCACGGGGGCCTGCCCCTACGTATGCCATCCGGTAGGGGCAGCTCCTGACGCACTCGTGCGTGAGGCTACTCCTGCAGCACCTGGCTATTCGCCCGCCTCGACCCGGCGAAACGCCTCTGCCACCTCGGCAATCGCCTCCTCGGCCGGCATGGCGGCGAACCGGTCGGTGCTGGGGCGCATCGGCTCGCACATGACCGGCCCCGCATAGCCGCTCGCCTGAAAGAGCCGGTACACCCGGGCCGTATCGATGACGCCGGTGGTCATGGGCATGGCCCGCTCCAGGTCGCGCTGCTCGTCAGGGGCCCTGCCCGCGATCCCATCGTTGAGGTGCACATTGACCATGCGCTGGCTGTTCTGCGCCGCGAAATAGAGGTCGTCCAGGCGGCGGCTGCCGGTGTACCAGTGGTAGGTGTCGAACAAGAACCCCGCCTGGCCGCCGACGGCATCGGCGATGGCCAGCACGCCGCTGATGGTGTGCGCAAAGGGGTGCTGGTGCATGGTGCGCAGCTCGTGGGGGCCCAGGAACTCGAGCCCGTACCGGATGCCGTGATCGGCCAGGACGGCCTGGATGCGCTCCAGCCGGCCGACATGCCACGCAAAGTTCTCGTCAAACTCTCTTGTGGGGCTGCTGGGCCAGACATGGTTGTAGGCATACTGCACGCCCAGCCGCGCGCCGATCTCGGCCCAGCGGGCCTGGATGTCGAGAGCCTCCTCAAAGGCAGCGTCGGTCACGTCCGGCGCAAAAAAGTCCACCGGTGTGTGCAGCAGCCCCCACTGCAGGCCGTGGTCGCGCACGACGGCGCCCGCTTCCTCCGCCCGGCGCGCATCCTCGAGGATCTCGCGGGGCACGCTGATCCCCTGAAAGCCATGTTTGGCCGCCAGGCGAACAAGCTCGTCAAAAGAGCCCTGTATCCGCAGCAGATTGGCGTCCAGCGTCTTGTACATGGCGCGTGACCTCCCTCGTTACTGGCTCTCGTGCGCCGCCAGAACCTCGCGCATGTGGGCCACGGCCTCGGGCATGTAGCGCTCGTCCTTGATGCCGTGCAGCAGCATGCCGCCGGTATAGCCGCAGGCCCGCAGTTTCTCCACATAGTAGCCAAAATCGATGATCCCATTGCCGGCATGGGTGAACTCGA
>SKRJ01000357.1 GCA_007118555.1 Anaerolineae bacterium
AACGCGATCCTCGACTCCGGCTGCGTCGCACCGCCAGCGGCATTGTGCTGCCGGGCGCCGAGGAGCCGCAGGAACAGGAAGAGCCGGAGCAAGAGCCCCGTCGCAAGCCTACGATCCTGATTCCCGGCCGTGACGACTGAGGCAGCCAACGGGCGGTAGATCCACCCAACATCTGACACAGGAGAGACCCTCTGCCATGATCAGGGCCTTTTTGCTCGATCTCGATGACACGCTGCTGATCAATGACATGGAGACCTTTTCGCCCCACTATTATCGGGCGCTCCTGCAAAAGATGCGCGGCGTGTGCCCGCCCGGCGCCTTTGTCGAGGCGCTCAACAAGGGCGTGCGCGCCATGTGGCACAACGATGGGCGCCAGGGGACCAATGCCGAGGTCTTTGGCCGGGATTTCTACCGCCACCTGGATCGCGATCCGGAAGAGATCGAGCCGATCCTGTACGAGTTCTATGCCCAAGAGTTTGACGCGTTGAGCCAGCACACCGAGCCTGACCCTATCGCCCGTGACCTGGTGATGCTGCTAAAAGAGCGGGGCTATCAGATCGCCATTACCACCCAGCCTCTCTTTCCTCGCATTGCCATCGAGACCCGGCTGCGCTGGGCGGGCGTCCCTGTCGACGAGTTCTCCTACGACCTGATCACGTCCTTTGAGAACTCGAAAGCTTGCAAGCCGCGCACGGCCTATTTCGAGGCGGTGCTCAAACACCTGGGGCGACGCGCTCCCGAGGCGATCATGGTGGGCGATAGCATCGAGGCCGACATGCCCGCGGGCCGCATGGGCCTGTACACCTTTTGGGTGGATCGGGGACGCCTGCCGAATGGGCAGCAGGTCCGGTGTGACGCCCAGGGCAATCTCAGCGACCTGTACCAACTGGTCGAGACAGGAGCGATTCATGAGCTATGAGAATTGGGGGCCGGGTCTGACGGCGCTCCGCGACGTGGCCGCCAAGGCCTTTGTCAACGCCTTTGACGCCCAGCCCGCGATGTGGCTGGCGGCGCCCGGGCGCGTCAACCTGATCGGCGAGCACACCGACTATAACGATGGTTTTGTGCTGCCGGCCGCCATCGACCGCCATGTGCTCATGGCCGTCTCCCCCCGGGATGATCGCGAGGTGCATCTGGTGGCCGCGGACTTTGGCGCGCGCACCCGCTTTTCGCTGGACGACATCGTCCACGACAGGTCGCAACGCTGGAGCGAGTACCAACGCGGTGTGGCCTGGGCCCTGCAGGGGGCGGGCTATACGCTGCGGGGCATGAACGCCGTGCTCTCCAGCGATGTGCCCGTCGGCTCGGGGCTCTCGTCCTCCGCCGCCATCGAAGTGGCCATGGCCTATGCCTTTCAGCTCGTGGGCGACCTGGAGCTGGACGGCGTAGAGCGCGCCCTGCTCTGTCAAAAGGCCGAGAACCAGTTCGTGGGCATGAACTGTGGCATCATGGACCAGTACATTGTCTCGTTGGGCAAGCGCGGTCACGCGCTGCTCATCGATTGCCGCAGCCTCGAGTACGAGCTGGTGCCCGTGCCCGATGGATGCGATGTCGTGATCTGCGACACGAAAAAGCGTCGTGGCCTGGTGGACAGCGAGTACAACCGCCGTCGCGAGGAATGCGAGCGCGGAGCGACGCTGCTGGGGGCCCAGGCCCTGCGGGATGTCAGCGTCGAGACGTTTGAGGCGCGGCAGAACGAGCTGGACGAGATCACCCGCATGCGCTGCCGCCATGTGGTCACCGAGAACCAGCGCACGCTGGACGGCGTCGCCGCCCTGCGCGACGGCGATGTAGCGCGCTTTGGCGTGCTGATGAACGAATCACACACCAGCCTGCGCGACGATTACGAGGTCAGTTGCCGCGAGCTGGACGTCATGGTCGAGGCGGCCCAGGGCCAGCCGGGCGTGCTGGGCTCGCGCATGACCGGCGCCGGCTTTGGCGGTTGCACCGTCAGCCTGGTGCGCTCCGAGCACACGCCCGCCTTTGCCCGCCAGGTGGCCCGGATCTATACCGAATCAACCGGAGTTGCGCCCGATGTCTACGTTTGCCAGGCCGAAGACGGCGTCCGCCGTCTCCACTGAGAGCCGACGAGGAGCCCTCTATACGGCCTTTATGAGCATGATCCTCATGGGCGCCACCGTATCCATGGTCGGCGCCCTGCTTCCTGCTATCGTCGCGGACCTGGGGCTGAGCGATAGCCAGGCCGGCGTGTTGGTGGCCAGCCCCTCGGTGGGGTATGTGATCACCGCCCTCCTGGCGGGGGCGCTGGGCGACGCCCTGGGCTTTCGCCGGATCTGGATCGTCGGCGTGCTCCTGGGCATGGTGGCGCTGCTGGCCATCGCCTTTTCGCCCAGCTTTGCCTGGATGCTCCCGGCCATGGTGGCCATGGGGCTCGTCTCGGGCGCCTTTGATGGGGCCATCAACCCACTGATTGCCGGCCTTTATGGCGAACGCTCCGGCGGCATCCTCAATAGTGTGCACCTGTTCTTTGGCATGGGGGCCACCATCACGCCCTTTCTCGTCAGCCTGGGGCTGCGCTATGGCCTGGGCTGGCGCTGGCACTTTGGCCTGCTCTCCCTCTATGTGCTGCTGGTGGGCGTCGTGATCCTGCGGACCCGCTTTCCGGCGCCGCCCCAACGCCCCGCGGGTGGCAACTCGGTGCGCCTGAGAGAGGTCCTGCGCCGTCGGTTGGTTCTCCTGTCGCTCCTGGTGATCTTTTTGTACGTCGGGGGCGAGGCCAGCGTGTTTGCCTGGTCGGCGCTCTTTCTCGAGCGCTTGCGCAGCGTCCCCATTTCCGCCGCCAGCCTGAGTGTGTCGCTCTTTGGTGGCACCATCATGATTGGGCGGCTGATCTGGGGGCAGTTGGCCGAGCGGGTGGGCTACAAGCGCCTCATCGTCGGCAGTTCGTTCGTGAGCACCCTGGGGATAGCGCTCTTGCTCTGGGGCCCGGGGACGCTGGCACCCTGGCTGGGGGTCGGACTCACCGGCCTGGCCTACTCGGGCATCTTTGCCACCATCATGGCACAGGTGACGGCCAACTCCTCCGGCTATGAGGGCACGGTAGCCGGGTTGATCTGCTCGTCGGGCGGCCTGGGCCAGATCCTCTTTCCCTGGGCGGTGGGCATGCTCTCCGAAGCCGCCGGGCTGCCGATCGCGATGCTGCTGGTGTTGGGCATCTCGGCGCTCATGGGCCTCTTTTATCTCTTGACCTGAGGACACACGATGACGGCTCTGGCGGCGGCTCTCTTTTGGGCGGCGCTGGCGATCATCGCCTACACCTATGTGGGCTATCCGATCCGCCTGGCGTTCTTGAGCCGCCTGCGGCGGGGGCACCGCGTCGGCGACGTGATCTCGGCGGTGGATGTGGTCATCGCGGCCTATAACGAGCAGGATCATATCGCCCAAAAGCTCGAGAACACCCTGGCGCTGGACTATCCCGCAGACATGCTGGGCATCATTGTCGTCACCGATGGCTCCAGCGATGCCACCCCCGACATTGTACGGCGTTATGCCGACCGTGGCGTGCTCCTGGTGCATCAGCCAGAGCGACAGGGCAAGACGGCCGCCCTGGCCCGGGCGCTGCCCCATCTCCAGGGCGAGGCGATCCTCTTTACCGATGCCAACTGCGCCCTGCCTGCCCAGACGGTGCGCCGCATGGTGCGCCATCTGGCCGACCCCAAGGTCGGTGGGGTCAGCGGCGTCAAACGGGTGGGGCAGGCCGGCGCCTCGGAGGGCGAGAACCTCTATTGGCTCTATGAGGGGTGGCTCAAGGCCCTGGACAGCCGCTTTGGCTCGGTGATGGGCGCGCCGGGCGAGATCTGGCTGGCCCGCCGCGAGGCCTATCGCCCTCCGCCGCCCGATATCCTGCTCGACGACTTTTATGCGTCGGTCGAGATGGTCACGCGGGGTTGGCGGGTGGTCTACGAGCCCGACGCCTTGTCGCTGGAGCCAGCCTCGCCCACCCTGGGCGCGGAGTGGCGCCGTCGAGTGCGCAATGCGGCCGGTGGGTGGCAAGCCGTGTTACGCCTCACGAACATCTGGCGAGGGGGGGCGCCCCTCCTTTTCCAGTATCTGTCGCACCGGGTTCTGCGCTGGATGGTGGTGCCCCTGCTGTTGCCCCTGGTCCTGATCACGAACCTGCTGCTGCTGCCAGAGACCCAGTATCTCGTGCTGCTGGGGATACAGTTGCTGTTCTATAGTGCAGGGCTGGCGGGCTGGCTGCTCGTGCGCAACGAGCGACGCGCCGGCCTGCTGGCAGCCCCGCTGGCGGTGTGCATGTTCAACGCCGCAGCCCTGGTAGGGGGCTGGCGCTATCTCCGCGGGCAGTACACCGTGCTCTGGCCCAAGGTGCGCTCGTAGCTAGCCCCGGGCGACCTCCATGGCGATTTCGGCCCAGCGCCAGAGGCGTTGCGGCTCGTAGCACACGGTGCTGATGTCCTTGAGGATGAACTCGAGGGGCGTGCCGTGCCGCTCGCAAGCCCTGCGCGTCTCGAGCAAATCGCTCCGGACGGCCTCCTCGTCCATAGCCGGGTGCGCCAAGAACGACGGGCTCGGTTTGCGCGAAAAGACATAGTCGCCGCCGATTCGCTCAGCGCCGATCTCCACGTCCACCCAGGGGCTCATCGAGATCTTGCGCAGGTTGGGGATGGTGCGCAGGATGTCGATCTTGCCATCCAGAGGCTCGCAACAGCCATAGTACACCAGGCCAAAGCGGGCATACCAGGGCCGCACATAGTCCAGCTCAAACTCCTCGTGCATCTTGGGGGACACTGACGAAAAGATCTGGGCCATGCCGGCGGTCCACACGTCCCTGGCTCGCGGCCGCGCCGGGTCATAGCCGGGGGCCGGCAGCTCGTCGCTGTAGGCGCCCGTGCAGTGGATCAACGACTGGGGCTGTGCCAGCAGGCCCTGCTCCTCGAGCTGGTCCAGCAACGAAAGCGACGCATCGGTCACGCGGCGCATCAGCTTGTGTATCAGTTCGGGGCGAGCCGCCAGATCCATGAGCGCGTTCTGGGCGCCGCGCAAACCAACGATGCGGTCCCACAGGTTCAACATGGTGCTCACGCCTTCCATGCGCACCTCGAGGATGTCATCCAACAGCTCGTGGGCCTGCGTCTCGACCCGGTCCGTCGCCGCCAGGTCCAGCGACACCTCGGGCATGCCGATCTTGTTCAG
>SKRJ01000053.1 GCA_007118555.1 Anaerolineae bacterium
GCGGGTGTAGCTCAGTGGTAGAGCTCCTGCCTTCCAAGCAGGTTGTCGCGCGTTCAAATCGCGTCGCCCGCTCTGATACGATCGATGGCCCGTACCGAGTGCCCGCCTGCCGCATAATGTGGTCGGCGGGTTTCGCTGTGTGACGCCTCCGCATGTGGCAATAGCGGCTGGGGCCTGAAAGCTTTGCCCGTAGCACGGTCATGGTCCAACTTTGCTCTCATCCCTCGCAGAACGGCCCGAGTTCAGCACTGCCTCACGCCCCCACCCAGGAACAGGTCCTGCCACGTCTCTAGCTCGCGCATGATGCGCAGACCCCAATCCACGTATCCCTGCATGCCCGAGGCATGACCACGCGCGGTCTCTTCACAGTCGAGACCGGCGATCCATACCCCAAAAGACCAGAGCGGTTGGCGGGCGATTGTCAGAGGGAGGGCTAGCCGTTCCGTTTCCGCAAGCGGCGGCGACAGATGACGCGCATATAGATCCGTCAACTCGACGAGCTGCGAGATGCGTTCGGTCGACCAGGAATCGGGTTCGGCGACATCGCTCATAAAGTACAGGGTCAAGGCCAGGTCATCGATCCGCCGACGCTCGCCCATAAAGTCAAAATCGGTGACGAGCACCACATCATCGCCTGCAAAGAGCACATTGTTGTCCCAAAAGTCGCCGTGCGCGAGCTGGCGTGGGATCGGATGCGTGATCTCGCCATCGTACCTGGCGATCCATGCCGCGAGCTCCTCGGCGCCATCGGCGAGCCATAGCTCCTCGTCAGAGGGCCCCCATCCGCGAATGCGGTCGCAACCCTCTCTCGTCCTGTGCAACATCTCTTCCGGGGCAAGATAGTTGGCGAACAGGGGTGCGCGACCTGCCTGATCTAGGGTCAGCGTGCGCATTATGCTGTGGATGTGCCCCAGGAGCGGCAGACCAAGCGCGACCCGTTCTGGCGAATCCATACAGCCGTCGTGGGCCACGTAGGGTTCCACCTCGACCAGCCGCTCGCCCCAGCCGGTCCAGCGTCGTCCATCGACCGTCTCGAGGGGCCTGACGCACGGCACGCCATGGGCCCCAAGGGCATCCTTGACGTACTGGATGGCCTCGAGGCGGGCCTGCGTCACATAGGGGCGATACACGCGTACCACATAGCAAGCACGCTCAGAGTCGCTCCGCAGATTGAGGCATGACGATCCCCCGAGATCCTGATAGGTTGACGTTTGGATGCCATAGGCGTCTTGCAGGGTGATGAACAGCTCCTGGCCAGGCATGGCTCGGGTTCCACGCAAGCCTCCACGGGCGTCATCATGCTGCACAGTGGTTCTCTTGTTTTCGGTTCTCTTTTCCTGTGGGCATTCCGGTCATCCCTGTTGCATACCTGTTGCGGAAACGAGCGGATCCCGGCGAGCATGCGTCAAGATAGCAGAGGCACGGGTTCATGTCCACAAGCAACCAGACGATTGGCCATCGATCCATGCACTTCCATCACCCGCCAGTCCCGCGGCGCAGCGACAGCGTCTGTTTCACAGGAGACGCTGGCACTGCGTCCTCGGAGCGCAGAGTCGCCGGCCCCCTCAGGACGACGGTACGCTATGGGCATGACCGCGTTCTCGTCTTGGGTCAGAGCGGACACAGTCGTGTCAAAGCATCCCAAAAAGGTAATGAACTGCCGCATCGTGCCCAATTTCGTGAAATTGCTTGCAAAATCATAGACAGGTAACTTCAAGTCTGCTATAATGCTCGCAAAATACCCTGTCAACTCATATCTCGCGCGCACATGCCCGGCACACCCAACCCAGAGCCGGGCCGACCGCTCCTCACTGTTAGCCTGGGCTGGACGGGTGAACCGATCTCAGTGCTTGGGCGGATGTCGTGCGAGTGGCGCTCCCCGTCAACGCAAGGCCTTGCGCCCAGAAGGGGTGGCGCGATGTTCACTTCTCCTCGTGGGGCCAAGACCCTCCTTTTCAACCTGCTCATGATCCTCGTCCTGGTGCTGCCGGGCCTGATCGAACCACTGACCCTATTGGCCGCTCCCCAGGTCGGGCCACCCAACTGCTCTGGCGCCGATATCGTGCTGCTCGCTGGAGACACCACACTCACCATCGAGAACCCTGTCATCACCAACGTCAGCAGCATTGGCTGCACGGTCAGTGGCACCATGCGCCTCCAGCTCCTCAATCTGAATGAGGGCGGGATCCCTATCACGGGCAAGATCGACTCGTTCAACCGGTTCACCAGCACCTCCATCGCCAAGTTCACGCTGCCCATAGCGGGCCTGCGGCTGGTGGTCTACAGTTCGTCCTTCAAAGACGTCGACCTGCTGCTGACCAACCCCAGCCTCAAGATACCCGATTCGTGGGGCGGGCTGGAGGCTTCCCTGGGCAAGACCCTCACCGTGAACAGCCAGGGCCTGATGAGCCCCGAGTTCTTTTTGCCTGCCATCGCCACCAGCAAGCTGGCGTTACAGCTCTCGGGGCGCATTGGCGTTTATGGCAACGGCTTTATCATCCAGGCGAGCGGCGCCCTTGCCCTGTCGGATATGGGCAAGGCCAAGGACTGTTTCATCAAGGCGTCCGTCACCCTTTCCGTCGATGTCTTTGGCAACAGCGTTATGGCGATCGCGACGCATAACGATGACGGGATCGCCTCGCTGGCCGCCCACCGCTCGCAGATTGAACCGCCCTCGGGCCAGTTCGTCATGGTGGCGGCCCCCATGCCCCTCGAGTCCAGCTATCTCCCGCTGCCCGAGTCGCTGCCACAAGACGTGCTGCAGGAGCTCATCGTCGCCGGGATGCCCGAGCCGGAGGAGAGCGTCGAGCCCGGCATGCGTCTGGATTCGGATTGGGCTGTTGCGCCCGACGAGGGCGACAGCTGTGGCTGGGAGACGCATTCCGCCAGCGCCGACCTGTACGACCTGTGGGAGGATAGGCCCGCGTCGCGCCAGGACCTCTACATGCCCGCCGCCTATCCGGTCTCGTTCAGCCAGCAGGCCACCCCCGAGCCCGAAGCGGTCGGTATCGTAGTCTCGGCAAGTTGGCAGTGCGCCGGCAAGGGTATCCCCATTGGGACGACGGGCTTTCAGTTGACCAAGGTGGCGGGCACGGTCACGCTCCTGCACACGGAGCAGTCTGTGGCCCTGGAGGTCACCTTTGAGACGCAGGCCCAGTTGCTGAAAAAAGCCCTGGTCTCGATCGATGGAGCGACCCGTTTCCAGTGGAGCCCCGGGTTCGAGTTCAGCCTTCAGGGCGTCGTCAGCATATTGTCGATGTTCGAGGTAGGTGGCGCGCACATCTGGTATAACTCGAACGAGGGCGTCAACCTGCGCGTCTGGTGGACCCCACTATGGCCCCCCGTGAGCGCCGAGCTGAGGGTGCGCGCCTGGATCAGCAGGGCCGAATCTTGTATCGAATGGGCGACGGTGTGCCGGGACCGACCCCCCCCGGGCAAACCTGACTGTCGCAACTCATGCGTGGAATGGGATACCAGCACCAAGTTCCATCTGACGGGATCGGTCGTGATTGACGTGGGCCTCAAAAAGGGGCATCTCTTGTCGGCAGGTTCGGTGCCCTATCCCTGCCACTGCCGCATGTGCAGAAAGTGGGGCATTCCCTATCCGTGCTGCCGCTGGTGCAGTTTTGCCCTCGAGATCCCGCCCTATGATATCTGGCTGGCGGGAGCAGGCGCCCAGTTTGGCTCATTCACCGGCGATCGTTGGGGCCTCAAAGGGACCGTATCGTTCCTTGGATTTTCCACCGGCTTTTACATCGATCACAAGGGCGAGATGGCCTGGGGCGATGTGAGCGGCTACCAGCTGGTCGACAGCTATCAGGTCCTTCAGGCGCGCCGGGCCTGGCAGGCGGCCACAGTCGCCCATGGCCCGGAGGCAGCCTTTGCCGGCGACGAGACGTTTACGTTCCTGCCGGGCGATCGCACGCTGGTGCACTTTGGTCTGCCCCTGGCCGAGCCCTATCGCGCCGAGCTGGACGCCCAGAGCCAGATCACCTATACGGCGACGATTACCCAGACCGATATGCTCTTTACCGTCAGCGCCGATGTGCCGTTGGCTGTCTCCCTGATCTCGCCCGATGGGGTCGAGATCACGCCGGCGAACCATGACCAGCAACCGGGCGGCTATATCGTCGGACACTCGCAGACAGAGGCGCTGGAGCCGATCGCAGCCCCGGGGCCTGATCCGGACCTGGCGCGCTGGCGCTTTGTGCCCGCCTCGAATGTGGGCGAGTTTCACGACGTGGATGTGCTGCTGGATGGTGAGCCTGTGTTCACCCAGGTTTCGATTGACGACGACCAGGTCCGCCACTATGTCGAGATCGAGCCCGGGACCTACACCGTCGAGGTGCGTCCTGTAAGCGTCAGCTCACCATATCTATCGACGCCCCTCGCCGCTGTGGCGGGCACCGACTATACGGTACTCCTCATCGGGTACGACACCGCCGAGCTGTTTGTGCTGGCGGATGACAACAGCCCGCCTGCGGAGGGCACCGGACGGGTACGCGTGGTGAACGCGGCCACGGGCATCGGCCCGGTGGATGTATCGCTGGATGGCCTCGCGTTCCCCGCCGTGTCCTACCGCCAGACCAGTGGCTATCAGGCCGTGATCTCGGCGACCCATAGTGTGACGGCAGGTTCCGGCGCCATAGACCCCGTGCTCGGGGTCGAGCTGGAAGCGGAACAGCGTGTGTGGTTTGGCACCAGGGTCGCCTGGGCCGGAGATATCAACGGCGACGGCTATGACGATCTTCTCGTCTCTGACCCCGGCTATGACAACGATCGAGGCCGCGTCTACCTGTACCTGGGCTCTGCGGCGGGTCTGAACCCCACGCCCGCCTGGGTGGCGCAGGGTGAGGGCTCGGGCGACAAGTTCGGGATGGCCGTCGCCGG
This sequence comes from Anaerolineae bacterium, assembly GCA_007118555.1. GTDB lineage: Bacteria > Chloroflexota > Anaerolineae > UBA1429 > UBA1429 > UBA1429. The sequence goes on from SKRJ01000053.1 coordinate 4,891, forward strand.
TGTGGGCGACGTCAACGGCGACGGCTTTGACGACATCCTTGTAGGAGCCTATGGCTATCGGAACAATTTGAGCTGGGGCAAGGTTTACCTCTACCTGGGCTCGGGGGATGGCCCGGCCAGCACGCCGGTCTGGACAGACGAGGGAACCCATCGCGAGGACAGATTTGGCGCCGCTGTGGCCGGAGCGGGCGACGTGGATGGCGACGGCTATGCCGATATCCTCGTGGGCGCACTGGGTTACCCCGAAGGAGAGGGGTGGGGCCAGGTGCGGCTCTAC
>SKRJ01000004.1 GCA_007118555.1 Anaerolineae bacterium
GGCCTGGGCGCGCTCCAGGAGCATGTCCGCGCAGGCGACCGCCTCCAGTACGGGAAACGCCGCTGCCGTGCGCAGGTACGCGGCGCTGATGTTGCCACAACCGATAATGCCGATCTTGACGGTATCCATCTGTGTCCTTTCTGGTTGTACGAGGCCTGTCTGCAATGGGCGGCCACGGGGGGCCGCCCCTACTGGATCATTCTCCAAACACAATCGCTGGTAGGGGGCAGGCCCCTTACGCACTCCTGCGTCCGCATACATGCGCCCGCCTGCCCACGCGTCTACCCACAGCCTTGGGCACCCACAGGGGGGTGCCCCTACTGGATCATTCTCCAAACACAATCGCTGTAGGGGCAGGCCCCTACCAGTATCCTACTACTGTTCCTCCTGCGTGATGCGCACCTGGCCGATCAGGCCCCAGGCTTTGACCACATAGTCGGGGGTGTAGGTGTCGTCGGTGCGCCGGAACGAGCGCCAATCGGTCCAGGCCTCGCGCCCGGGCGCCAGGTGCAGCGGGCCCAGCATGTTGCGCGGGCTGCTCACCACCTGCAGGTCGATGTTGTTCACGCCGGGGCCCAGGGCATCGGTAATGTCCAGGCCGTTGGCCGACTCCCAGGGGATGTGGCCCACCGGACTACCGTTGACGCTCACCGCCACGTGCACCGCCTCGCGCTCGCCCAGATGCAGGCGCACGCGGGCGCCCGCCTCAGGCTCGTAACGGTAGGTGCCGTGGTAGATCATGCTGCCCGCATAGTGGGGATAGCCCTGGCTGGTCCAGTCGCCGAAATGGAGGCGCTGCGGCTCGCCGATGAGGACGCGCTCGGGGCTGACGCCGAAATCGCCGATCAGGAAGCAGTCCTCCAACTCGGTGTGGTTGGTGTAGGCGCAGCGCAGCTCCAGGGTATTGTCGCCCTGATACAGTCCCGGCAGCGGCACCTTGTGAAAGCTGCGGTCCAGATACCAGCCCACCGGATCGTTGGGCACCGTTTCGCCGTTCACGAGGATCTCGAACTGCTGGGCGCCTTCGACCAACAGATAGAGCGCGCCCGCGGGCACCTCGTCGACCTCGATCCAGAACCGGAGCGCCACCGGGGTGCCGTCGTTCTCGTGGGGCTGGATGGCCCACTTGTAGCGCTGGGGCAGCCCGTTGTAATAGTTGGGGCGCATGTCCAGCGCGGTACGCACGGCGTGCTGCGCCCGCCACACGTCCATCGTGTCGGACCAATCGCCGTCGCCCAGGCGATACTCGCACTTGTCCAGTGTCAGGACGTTGGGGTCGGTGCGGGTGAACGCGCATGAGGGCCCGATGAACTGCGAGTTCAGGGCGTTGCGCAAGAGCCGCCGGTGCACCGGGTCGCGCCGGGCGGGGCCGGGCGTGAGCTCGCCCGCGGGATCGATGACGTACAGGCGCGAGCCCGCAGGCCCGAAATGCGCCCCGAACTGGGTGCGGCCATCGTCGGCGACGCGGCCGGCCCGCTCGGTGATCTCGCCGGTGAGCGGGTCCCACTCCTCCAGGCGCCCCGTGCCCTCCAGGGTCAGCTCGATCTCCTGGCCCTTGTCACGGTCCCCGTTGAACACGAAATAGGCCTGGCGGCCATCGTCCAGCGTGCGCTGCATATAGAGCAGGCTGCCGGCCTCCTGGCCCAGGGGCGTGCGCAGGCTCACCCGGCGCGGCACGGCGGCCTCCAGCGCCGCCTGCAGACCGGCGCGCTCGGGGATGTGCACCACATTGGCGTGCTGCCACAGCTCGGCGATGCGGTCGTCGCGCTCGGCCTCGATCAGCGCGGGGAGATGGCCCACGACGATCACCTGGCCGCCGCTGTCCAGCCACTGCTCCAGCAGATCGACGGTCGAGCGTAGCAGGGTCACCGTCTCCTCCGGGATGACGACGACCTTGTAGGCGCACTGGCCGACCCAGAGGGCGCCCTCCTCCACGCGGCCATCCTCCGCCATGATCTGCTCGTCGCCCAGATCGCTATCATAGTGGGTGGCCAACAGCGCCTTGAGAAAGGCGTTGAGGCGCTCGCCATAGACATTGGCGCGGGCTACCTGCTCCTCGCCCTCACCCTGCATGGCCCACACCGTGGATGCGGGGTGAATCATGAGCACGTCGCGCACGGCCTGGCCCTCGGTGAGCACGCGGCCCACCCTCGCAAAATAGTCCTCCACCACGCCGTTCCACGGCCACCAGGTGGTGTTATAGTTGAACGCCGGGGGATAGTCGCGCTTGCGGCAGCCTCGCAGCGTATACAACGCCAGGTGCTGGCAGCGTAGGTTGACCCCCAGGACGTACTGCCAATCGCCGACCCACTTTTGGCCCTCAAAGGTAAACTCCCAGCTCGTGCAGCCATACAGCTCCGAGAGGACGCGCTGACGCCCAAACTGGCTGGCGACGCTGGTGCACTGCTTGATCGTCAGGAACTCGTCGTTCTGCTCCTCCAGCATGTCGATGCCGGGCACATGCTGGTAGCGATAGTGGGGCATGATGGCGCCGCCTCGCAGCGTCCCCATGCCCAGGTCGTTCTCCATCAAATAGTGGCCGGTAAAGGCCAGGCCATGCTCGTCGCACCACTCGCCCAGCTGCTTGCTGAACGCCTCGGTAAAGCGTTGGCTGATGCTGTACCAATAGTCATGGCGGGCCTTGGGGGCGCGCTCGCCACCGAGGTAGAGCCAGGGGACGACATCGAGCAGGTCGTAGCCGCGCCGTTCGGCAAAGAACTCGTCCAGCCCGTCGGTCCAGGGCAGGGCCGGCAGCCCCGAGCGCACCTCTACCGCGTACACATTGGGCTCGTCGGTAAAGATGCCGGGCACCGCCTTGCCAAACTCGTGGCCCACCTCCTGGCGATAGGGCTCGTAGGTGGTCTCTATAAAGCAGGCCACGGCGTCGGGGTTCAGATTGTCCGCATAGGCGTCCTGGTTGAACCACTCGCTGGGCCCCGAGATCTCGCGCCGAAAGACCAGGTACTCTTGGCCATCGCCCAGGGCAGGGGGATCTGCGGGGGCGACGCGCTGCGCGGCGAGGATCCGCTTGCCCTCGACCGTGGCACGGAACAGGGCCAGCAGGTCGTCATCGGGCTCGGGGGCCTCTGTCGTGCGCTCCATGGTGATGACCTTGGCGCGGTAGGCATCGCCGCCCGCCTCGGGCACCAGGCCACCGGCGGCACCCGAGGGCCAGCGGTCCTCGTCATAGAGCCAGGCGCCCATGCCTTCCTCGGCCGCCACCCGCACCGTCTCGCGGATGCATTCCATCCACTCCTCGCCCATATAGACCGTCTCGAGGCCGTCGCGCGAGTGCATGAAAAAGCCGCCCATGCCGCGGGCCTTCATGTCGCGGGCCTGTCGGGCCAGCTCGGCCGGGTCCAGCCGGTCGTTCCACGACCAGAACGGGGCGCCGCGCAGATCGAGCGGCGGTTGGGCAAATTCCTTGCGCAGGTCGTCCATGATCATCTCCTTTGATGCGTGTGACTATTCGGCGAGTACAGGGTTGCTCAGTACGCCAATGCCCTCGATCTCGATCTCGACGGTATCGTTGGCGCGCAGGAACACCGGCGGCTTGCGTGCGAAACCCACCCCTGAGGGCGTACCGGTCATGATGGCCGTGCCGGGAAGCAGCGTCATGTTGGCCGAAAGGTACGAGATCAGCTCGCGGCACGAAAAGATCAGGTCGTTAGAGTTCGAGTCCTGCATCACCTCGCCATTGAGCCGGGTCGTGACGCGCACATTGTCCGGGTCGAGATCGGTCTCCAGCCAGGGGCCCATGGGGGCAAAGGTGTCAAAGGACTTGGCCCGGGCCCACTGGACGTCGAGGCGGTTCTGGCAGTCGCGGGCGCTGACATCGTTGCCGCAGGTATAGCCCAGAACATATTCCAGCGCCTTTTCCGGGGGCACATGCTTGGCCTGCCGCCCAATGATGATCACCAGCTCGCACTCGTAATCCACCTCATCGGGGGCCATACGCGGGAGCATGATGGGGTCGCCGGGGTTGCTGAGCGCCGTCGTGGTCTTGAAAAAGATCACCGGGCGCTCGGGGATGGCCATCCCGCTCTCCTCGGCGTGCTTGCGATAGTTGAGGCCGATGGCGATGATGTTGGGCGGATCGACGGGCGCCAGCAGTCGCACCTGCCCCAGCGGCACCGTCTCGTCGGTGGGGGACCAATCGCCCAGGATATCGCCCTCGATCAGCCGCAGGGTATCATCATTTTCCACAATAGCGTGGCGAATGCTCCCATCGTGCTCAAAACGTGCTATTCTTGTCATGGGTTGCTCCTCATTGATCGGGTTGCTGACGCATCATGGCCGCATTCTAGTGTTGGCAAATGGGCGCGTCAAGGCCACAGACGGGAACCTGACGGCCCTGTATGACGTCTTGAGTGCAGTTCCGATCCTATGATCCATTTGGAGGTTCCGATGAAGAACATGCGAGCGATCGTGCTAACCGTCCTATCCGTTCTCCTGGTGGTGGGGCTGGCCCTGGCTGCACAGGGCGGCCTGTTCGCGGGGGTGCTGGCGCAAACGCCAACGCCGACCGCAAGCGTCGATGTATCGAGGACCATTCTGGTGGTGGGCGAGGGCACGGTGAGCATCGAGCCCGACCGGGCCCAGGCCATGATCGGCGTGGAGACCACGGGTGAAACCGTGCGCGAAGCGACAGAGGAGTCGAGGGAGATCATGGAGGCGCTGCTGGAGGCCCTTCGCGAGCAGGGCGTCGCCGACCGCGACATCCAGACCAGCGGCTATAGCGTGTGGACCGAGCGCTCGGGCCGCATGATGGCGCCCGATATGGATCGCCTTGAGGAAAGCCTCACCTACCGTGTGAACAACATGGTGCGCGTGACCGTGGTGGATCTGGACAACCTCAGCGCCATCCTGGATGCCGCAATCGACGCCGGGGCGAACAGCATCCACGGCATCAGCTTTACCATCAGCGACCCCGCTCGCCTCGAGACCCAGGCGCGTATCCGCGCCATCGCCAACGCCAAGGCCAAGGCCGAGGAACTGGCCGACCTGACCGGTGTGCGCGTGGGCGAGGTGGTGAGCGTGAGCGAGGTGGTGGGCATGGGGACGTTCCCCGCGACACGGGCCATGGCCATGGATATGGGCGCAGGTGGGGCCGGCCCCATCAGCCCGGGCGAGATGGATTTCACCGTCCAGTTGCAGGTGGTGTAC
>SKRJ01000069.1 GCA_007118555.1 Anaerolineae bacterium
GGTGGTATAGCGCTCGGCCAGCCGCACAAAGCCAAACTCGGCGCTGGCATAGAGGATCAGGTCCTCGGCCAGGCGGCTCAGGTGCGTGCCGACGATGGCGCCCCACGACAGGGCCTCGATGAGGATATCGCGGGCGCTGACGGCGTCCATGCTGTTCTCCAGCACGCCCTGCATCCCCAACTCGTCGGCCAGCGCGTCCCGGTCGATGCCATAGACATTGCCCGCCAGCGCGGCAGCGCCCAAAGGCGACTGGGCCACGCGGGCCAGCAGATCGTTCAGCCTCTGACGATCCCGATCCAGCATCCAAAAGAACGAGAGCAGCCAGTGGGAAAAACGGATCGGCTGGGCGGGCTGCAGGTGCGTGTACCCGGGCATGAGCAGGTCCAGGTGCGCCTCGGCCTTGTCCACGATGGCGCCCTGCACGGCGCGCAGGGCCTGCTCCAGCTCGGGCAGCGCGTCCAGCATCCAGAGGCGCACATCGGTGGCCACCTGGTCGTTGCGGCTGCGGCCCGTGTGGAGCTTGCCCGCCAGAGGACCCACCAGCTCGCCCAGGCGGCGCTCGACGGCGGTGTGAATGTCCTCATCGCCGTCGAGCAGCGCAAACGCGTCGGAATCGAACTCGTCGGCGATCCGGCCCAGGCCGTCGATCAGGGTCGCCACCTCGTCGTCGGTGAGGACGCCGGCGCGGCCCAGGGCCCGGGCATAGGCGATGCTGCCGCGGATGTCGGCCTGGGCCAGGCGCACGTCCACGCCGATCGAGGCATTGAACCGCCACATACGCTCGTCGATATCGCCGCTATAGCGGCCGCCCCACAAGCGTGTCACGGCTAGTCTCGCTTGAACTCGGTGAAATCAGGAGCAGGCAGCTCGCCGTTGGGCATGCCCTCGATGCCTAGCAGGGCGCGCACCTTCATCGACAGGCCGTACAGGTTGATGAACCCCTCGGCGTCGGCCTGGTCGTACACGTCGTCCTCGCCAAAGGTGGCATAGTCCTCGCGGTAGAGGCTGTGGGGCGACTTGCGGCCCACGAGGGTGCATCCGCCCTTGTAGACGCGCACCCGGCTGGTGCCGGTCACCGGCTCGGTGAGCACGTCCATGCAGGCGTCCAGCGCCTCGCGCAGGGGGGTGAACCAGCGCCCATAGTAGACGTTCTCGGCGTACTTTTGGGCCAGCAGGTCCTTGTAATGCATGGTTTCGCCGTCCAGCACGAGGCTCTCGAGGCCCTGGATGGCCTTGTAGAGGATGGTGCCGCCGGGGGTCTCGTACACGCCGCGCGACTTGATGCCGACCAGCCGGTTCTCGACCATGTCCACCCGGCCGACGCCGTGGCGCCCGCCGATCTTGTTGAGCTGAGTGACCAGATCGACGGGGCTGAGCGCCACGCCGTTGAGCGACACGGGCACGCCCTGCTCAAAGCCGACCTCGACATACTCGGGCTCGTCGGGCGCGACCAGCGGCGAGGTGGTCAGGGTGAACATCTCCTCCTCGGGCTCTTGCCAGGGGTCCTCGAGGATGCCGCCCTCGTGGCTGATATGCCAGATGTTGCGGTCGCGGCTATAGATGGAGCGGGTGGACTGTTGCACGGGGATGTTGTGTGCCGCGCAGTAGGCCAGGGCGTCCTCGCGGGAGCGAATGTCCCACTCGCGCCAGGGGGCAATGACCGTCAGGCGAGGGTTGAGGGCCTTGAACGTGAGCTCGAACCGCACCTGGTCATTGCCTTTGCCGGTGCAGCCGTGGGAGACGGCGTCGGCGCCCTCGGCCTCGGCGATCTCGACCATGCGCTTGGCAATGATGGGGCGGGCAAACGAGGTGCCCAGCAGGTACTCGCGCTCATAGATGGCCCCGGCGCGCAGCGTCGGAAAGACGTACTCGCGCAGGAACTCGTCGCGCAGGTCCTCGACATAGAGCTTGCTGGCGCCGCTGGAAAGGGCCTTTTCTTCGAGGCCGGTCAGCTCCTCCTCCTGCCCCAGGTCGGCGGTCATGCAAATGACCTCGCAGTCATAGTTCTCGCGCAGCCAGGCGACGATGGCCGAGGTATCCAGGCCGCCCGAATAGGCCAGGACGCACTTTTTCACGGTAGGCTTGCTCATGCTCTCACTCCTTGGCAAGGTCATACATCATGGCGATTTCGTCACAATCGGGATACTTGGGGCAGTTCAGGCAGTCGCCCCAGATCTTGTGGGGCAGGGACTCGCGCGGGATGACATAAAAGCCCAGTCCCTCGAAAAAGCCCTGCTGGTAGGTCAGGCAAAAGATGCTCTCGATGCCGTGGCGCCGGGCTTGGTCCAGAAGGTGCTCGACCAGATAGCGGCCAATGCCCCGGCCCTGCCACGCGGGCTTGATGGCCAGCGACCGGATCTCGGCCACGTCGCTCCATACGAACTGGAGCGCGCCGCAGCCCACGATCTCGCCGTCGATCTCGGCGACGGTGAAATCGCGCACGTGCTGGTAGAACTGGAACTGGGAGCGAGGCAGCATCAACTGCTGGCCCGCATAAGTCTTGATGATGTCGGCCATGGCCGGCACATCGCGGACCAACGCCTCGCGTATGGTCACGACATCGTTGCTATTGGTTTTGGCAGTGGCGCTAGAGGGCGCCAAAGGCTTGGTCAAGGATATTGAGGGCACGATCCATGTGCTCCTGTTCGACGATCAGAGGCGGCAGTAGCCGCAGGACGTTGGGGCCGGCGTTGAGCGCCAGCAGGCCCTGCTCGGTGGCCACGTTGAGGGCCGGCGTCACCGCCGTGTTGCACTCGACGCCCCAGATCAGCCCGCGCCCGCGCACCTGCTGGATGCAGTCGTGGCTCTCTTGCAGCTTGAGCAGGCCCGCCTCCAGGTAGCCGCCGCTCCAGCGCACCTGCTCCAAAAAGCTGGGCTCGGAGATGATCTGAAAGCTGGCGATGGCCGCGGCAGAGACGATCGGGCTGCCGGCAAAGGTGCTGGCGTGGTCGCCGGGCTCGATGGTATCGGCCACGGCCTGGGTCATGAGGGCGCAGCCCATGGGCAGGCCGCCGGCGATGGGCTTGGCCAGAGTCATGATGTCGGGCATGACGCCCGAGGGCTCGTGGCCCCAGAGGGTGCCGGTGCGCCCCAGGCCACACTGCACCTCGTCATAGATCAGCAGGGAGCCGTTCTTGTCGCAGAGCTGGCGCAGGCCCTTGAGGAACTCGGGCGTGGCGGCGTGTACTCCCCCCTCTCCCTGCAGCGGCTCGACGATGACGGCGCAGGTGTTCTCGTCCATCTGCGCCTCAACAGAGGCCAGGTCGTTGAACGTCGCCAGCTTGGCGCCGGGCATCAGCGGGCGAAAGGGGTCCTGGTAGGCGTCGCGGGGCGTCAGGGCCAGGGCCCCCAGGGTGCGGCCGTGAAAGGCGCCGCTCAGCGTGATGAAATCGGTCTTGGCGTCGCCGTGCTGGGTGCGGGCCCACTTGCGGGCAAACTTGATGGCGGCCTCGACCGACTCGGCGCCCGAGTTGCAGAAATAGGCCTTGTCGGCAAAGCTGTGCTCGACCAACATCTGAGCCAGTTGGGCCTGGGGTGCGGTGTGGTACAGGTTGGACACGTGGTCCAGGCGGGCGGCCTGCTCGCTGATGGCCTGCACCACGGCGGGGTGGCAGTGGCCCAGGGCGTTGACCGCGATGCCCGAGACGAAATCGAGATAGGCCTTGCCCTCGGTGTCATAGAGCCAGACGCCCTCGCCGCGCTCCAGCACATAGTCGGGCCGGTTGTAGGTGTGCAGTACGTACTCGGCTTCCAGCGCCTTGATCTTGGTTGCGTCTAGCATGTTGCCTTCTCCTAGTGTGATGCGTATGCCGTTTGGCCGAATACCCAGGTGCCGGTGTGGGCGGCCAGGCCCGCCAGGTCGGTGATGCAGGCCGAGCCCACGCCCACGTCGATGGCGGCCAGCGCCGACTGCACCTTGGGGATCATGCCGCCGAATATGGTGCCCGCTTCGATCATCTGCACCGCTTGCTGCGCCGACAGCTCGGGCAGTAGGGCGCCCTCGTTCAGCACGCCGGGCACGTTGGTTAGCAGGATCATCTCGGGAACCCGCAGCGCCGAGGCGATGGCCAGGGCCGCATGGTCGGCGTTCACGTTGAACGGGCAGCCGTCGTCGCCCAGGGAGATGGGCGAAATGACGGGGGTGAACCCGTGGGCGATCAGGTCCTGCAGGCAGGCGGCGTCCACCGCCGTGATCTCGCCCACGCGCCCCAGGTCGCCCTTGGGGTGGGCCAGCTTTTTGGCGCGCAGCAGGCCGCCGTCCACGCCGCTCAGGCCGATGGCGCGCACGCCGCGCTGCACCAGGCGGGCCGTCAGGCGCTTGTTCACCGCGCCCGAGAGCACCATCTCCGCCACGTCCATGCAGGCATTGTCGGTGACGCGCAGGCCGTCCACAAAGCAGGCCTCGAGTCCCAGGCGCTCTTGCAGCCGCGCGATATCCGAGCCCCCGCCATGGACAATGACCATAGGTTTTTGCTGCAACAGGGGCACCAGGGCGTCCACCAGGGTGGCCAATATGGGCCCATTCTCGAGCTCGGCCCCGCCGATCTTGATCAGTCCGGGCGTCTCGTTCATGACACTCCTCCGTTTAGCGGACGAGACCCAGGGTCTCGTCGAGGCCAAACATGACGTTCATATTCTGTACGGCGGCCCCTGCCGCGCCCTTGACCAGGTTGTCCAGCGACGTGACAATGATCCACTCGCCGGGGGCGCCCGCCGGCGCCAGCGAGAGGACGCAGCGGTTGGTGTTGACGCTGTGAGCCAGAGTGGCCAGTTGACCCTCGGGCAGCACATGCACAAAGGGCTCGTCATCGTAAGCGACGTGCCACGCATCCAGGATCTGGTCCTGCTCCCACGCCGGATCGAGGCTGACATAGATGGTGGACAGGATGCCGCGCGAGACGGGCACCAGATGCGGCGTAAAGACGACGCGCCAGGGCTGCCCACCATAGGCCGTCAGCTCCTGCTCGATCTCGGGGGCGTGGCGGTGGGTGTGGCCCGGCTTGTAGGCGCTGAAATTGTCGTGCACGCTGCAGAAATGGGTCGTCGTCGTGGGCTTGGCGCCCGCGCCGGATACCCCCGACTTGGCATCGATGATGATACGATCGCCCTGCACCGCCCCCGCCTGGAGCAGGGGATGCAGCGCCAGCA
>SKRJ01000363.1 GCA_007118555.1 Anaerolineae bacterium
ACCCACGGCCAGTTCCGCAAGACGTTCCACCTGGAGCGTGTGCCCGCGCGGGTGCCCGCCCGCATGACCGCCGACTCGCGCTATCTGCTATTCGTCAACGACCAGCCGGTGGGGCGGGGGCCCATTCGCAGCCAACCGCGCCGCATGCACTATGATCTCTACGATCTGGCGCCCTATCTGCAAGCCGGCGAGAATCTCATCGCCGTGTACGTGCGCTACTATGGGACCGCCAACTCGTACTGGATGCCGCCGGTGCCCAACAACACCCTGGGCACGACCGGTATTCTGGTGTTCGAGGCGGATCTCGCCGAGCCGCTGGGTCAGGACGGCTGGCTCGTCACCGACGATTCGTGGCGGGCCCACAAGCTCGATGCCTATGGCCCCGGCGAGCCCGACGCCCACCATCATGGCGTGCCTGTGGACGTGTTCGATGCGCGACGCTCGGACAATCGCTGGATCGAGCGCGACTTTGACGATGCGGCGTGGTGCGCGGCCCAGGTGGTGCCCGCCTGCCATATCGGGGGATTTGCCCGCACCCAACCGCCCACGGACCCCTATGGACCGCTGCATCCCCGGCCCATCGCGCAACTGGGCGGCGAATCGCGCGCACCGGCAGGCATCCTGGTCGAGACGCTCTCAAGCACGGTGGACACGGCAGTATCCAGCCCCATGGGGCACGTGCAGGCGGCATTAGCGCTGCCTGTGGTCGAGACCCTGCCGGGCGAGCTGCCGCTGGCGCTGGAAGTCCGCGCCGAGGGTGCCGTGCGCCTCAGCGTCGACATGGGGCGCATTGTATCGGGCCAGGTCGAGCTGGATATCGACGCGCCGGCCGGCACGGTGCTGGATTTCTCCTTTACCGAGGACCCACTGCAGGCCGAGTTTACGATGGACCGCATGGCCGCCGGGATGCGCTATATCGCCCGGGGCAGCGACGATCGCTTTCAGCTCTTTGACGCGAACGGCATGCGCTATATGTACATCCTGGTCCACGGCGTCGCCGGTCCGGTCACCGTGCGCCACCTGGGGGTCCGGGAGCTGCTCTACCCGTGGCAGGAGGGCGCGACCTTTGCCTGCAGTGACGACGAGCTGAACCGCATCTGGCGGGCCGGGGTGCGCACCGTCGAGCTCAACTCGCACGACGCGTTCATCGACTGCCCCACACGAGAGCAGCGCGCCTGGGTGGGCGACGGCGTCGTACACCAGATGGTGCACCTGGCCACCAACTGCGACTGGCGGCTGGCGGCCCATTTCTGCACCCTCGGCAACGCCCCCCGCTACGACGGCATCCTGCCCATGTCCGTGGCGGGCGATATCGAGATGTCCGGCATCCAGACCCTCCCCGACTGGTCGCTCCACTGGGTGCACGGCGTCCACAATCTCTACCGTTTTCTGGGCGACCGCGATGCCGTGCTCGGCTTTATGCCCACCATCGAGCGCATCCTGCGCTGGTACGCGCCCTACCAGACGGCGGAGGGCGTCCTCAAGGATGTGCCCGAGTGGAACCTGGTGGACTGGTCCAGCGTGTCCACCGAGGACGAGGCGGCGACGCTGACGGCGCTGTGGGCCCGGGGCCTGCGCGAGTATGCCGAGTTGGCCGAGTGGCTGGGCAATCGCGGCAGCCAGCGTTGGGCCAGCGCCCTGTACGAGCGGGCGCGCATCGGGTTCGAGCGGTTCTGGGACGCCGAGCGCGGCTCGTATGTGGACCACATCGTCGACGGCGTGCAGCGCCCCGAGATGAGCCAGCTCGCGGGGGCCCTGGGCATCGTGTCGGGGCTGGCGCCCTGTGAGCGCTGGGCCACGATCATCGATACCATCACCGATCCGGAGCGGCTGGTGATGCGGGCCTGGACCGGCGACAACCAAGGCGGCCAGTCGATGGCCAAGTGGATGGCCCAGGTGCGTGAGGGGCGCTATGACATTGACTGGGACGCGGACAGCCAGATCGTGCTGGCCCAGCCGTTCATGTCCTATGTCGTGCACGACGCCGTGGCCCTGGCGGGTCGCGCCGAGCGCCTGCCCGACCTGTACCGGCGCTGGTCCCAGTTCCTCGTCGACGGCTATGACACCTTGGGCGAGTGCTGGGACTATGGCACCCACGTGCATGGCTGGTCGAGCACACCCACCCGTGACATGGTGTTCTACACGCTCGGCGTGACCCCGGCCGAGCCGGGCTATGTGGTGGCGCGGGTGGCTCCACGGCTGGGCGCGCTGGCGTGGGCTCGGGGCTCGGTGCCCACGCCCCACGGGCTGATCCAGGTCGAGGCCCAGCGCGACGGCGTCACCATCGAGTCGCCGGTGCCGGTGTTACTGGCGCTGGAGGGCGAGCCCGAGCGCAGGCTGGAGCCGGGGCGGCATGTGGTATGAGGGGAGATGGCAGCAGCGGGCGATTGCAGGGTAGGGGCAAAGCTCGTCTTTGCCCACTGCTCAACAACACCGATCCTAGAGCTGGCCGGCCATCTCGTCCAGTCCCGCCTCGAGCTCGGCCGCGCGGGCAGCGAGGCGATCGCGCTCGGCGCGGGCCTGCTGGCCGCGCTCGACGATCTGAGCGAGTTCCTGGTTTATGGGGGCAGTCGGCTTCTTGGCTGCGCTTGACTTGCTCGCTGCCGATATGATGAGCACAATGCCTGTTAACAGTCCGATCAGACAGATCGGCAATCCGCTGGCAACAAGCAGAACTGATAGAATGATCAAAACAATGCCCCACAGGTAAAGCCCACCTGTTGCTTTTTGCCTCTCCTCCACCTGGCGCTGCTTGGCATCATGAGCCTCTCGCATCGCTACTAGCCTCAGTTCCGCCTCCGCGAACTGCTCCCGCACCCGCTTGAGCGCCTCAGTGCGCGCCAGGTACACCGTGCTGGTCTCGATGTTCGCCAGGCGGGCTATGGGGTGCCCGGAGGCGCCCACGCTGAGCTGCAGCGGCGATCCGCAGTAGCTGCACGACGTGATGGCACCCGGTCTGCCCGCCTCTACGGGGCTGCCGCACTTGGGGCACTGCACTGCCTGCACGGGTGGCTGTCGTTCGCTCATGCGCTTTTCCTCCTTGAAGCCGGGGCCGCGCGGCCATAGGGCCAAGCGCTTGCAGTATACACCATGCCTGCGACAGAATGCGAGCGATCGAGCGATCTCGTGCCATTGGCATGCCCGCGACGCTCTGCGCTATAATGCCCGTAAGAAGCGATGCCGCTCGCTGGGCGAGGAGGATACCATGACCACGACACGACGCGACCGCGTGCTGACGGCGCTGCGCCACGAGACGCCCGATGTGACGCCCTGGCAGATCAACCTGACCGCCGACGCCCGCGATCAGACGGCTCACTACCTGGGCGATGCCGAGTTTGTGGCCAAGATCGGCAACCACATGGCGTCCTATGGCGATGGATGGTTTCGCGAGGTGCGGGCCGGCTACTGGGTCGACCAGTTCGGCATCGTGTGGAACCGCACCATCGACCGGGACATTGGTAATGTGGAAGAGTACCTTCTGCCCGAGCCCGACCTCTCGTTGTACGAGTTCCCCGAGCCCAACCTAACGCGCAATGCCCGCGGCCTCGAGGCCCTGGTGCGCGACCACCCCGACCGGTTCACCGTCGCCGAGCTGGGCTTTTCCATGTTCGAGCGGGCCTGGACTCTGCGGGGCATGGAGGCCCTGTTGATGGACATGGTGCTCAACCCTGCGTTCGTCGATGCCCTGCTGGACCGCATTCTCGAGTACAACCTGGGCGTAATCGACCAGATGGTCCAGTACCCGGTGGATTGCATCTATTTCGGCGATGACTGGGGCCAGCAGCGCGGGTTGATCATGGGGCCGCGACTATGGCGACGGTTCATCAAGCCCCGGGTCGCCACCATGTACGCCCGGGCCAAGGACGCGGGCAAGTACGTGATGCAACACTCTTGCGGGGACGTGGCCGCGATCTTTCCCGACCTGATCGAGATGGGGCTGGACGTGTTCAATACCTTTCAGCCCGAGGTAATGGACGTCGACCGCTGCAAGCGCGAGTATGGCACCCATCTCACCTTCTATGGCGGCATCAGCACCCAGCAGGTGCTGCCGCGGGTGGGCCCCGACGAACTGCGCGTGCACATCCGCGAGATGATCGACCGCATCGGGTACGACGGCGGCTATATCGTCGCGCCCACCCACGCCATCCCCCGGGACGTCCCGCCCGAGAATATCGTCGCGTTCATCGAGACGGTGCAGGCCCAGGACGCCTTTGTAGACACCTAGACCTGACACATTGCCGCTAAACGCAGCGCTGCGCCGCGTCCCGCATAGCCTCGCGGATGCCCTCGACCGTGGGCAGCACCGCGTTCTCCAGGGCGCGGGACACGGGCGGCGGCACGTCCAGCCCCGTGACGTGGGTCACCGGCGCGTCCAACTCGTCGAACCAGCGCAACTGGATCTCGTCGGCGATGCGGGCCCCCAGCGTCTGGCTGCGGGGCGCCTGCTCCACGATGAGGACTGCCCCCGTCTTGGCCACCGACGCGCCGATGGTGGCATAGTCCATCCCCTGGTAATCCAACGTGCGCAGGTCGATCACCTCGACCTCCAGCCCCTCGACGGCCAGCGCCTCGGCCGCCTCCAGGCAGGCCTGCACGCCGGTGAGATAGGTCAGCACCGTGAGGCGGTCGCCGGGCCGCACGACCCGCGCCACGCCATAGGGCACGTGGTAATCCAGGTCGCCGGCGGGCACCTGATCGGGGACGTCATAGAGCATGCCGTGCTCCAGGATCAGAACAGGATCTTTCAGTTGCATGGCGGTGTTGAACAGCCCGACATAGTCCCAGGCGTTGGACGGGGCCACGACGCGCCAGCCCGGGAACAGGCCAAACAGGCCGGCGGGATCCATCGAGTGCTGGCCGCCATAGCCATAGCCGATGGCGACGCGGGTGCGCAGGATCAGGGGAAAGCTCACCTGGCCGCCGTACATGTGGCGCAGCTTGCCGATCTGGTTGAACATCTGATCCGATGCCATGAGGGCGAAATCGGGGAACATGATCTCGACGACGGGGCGCATGTCCATGGCGGCGAGGCCCCCGGCCATGCCGACGAAACCCGTCTCGGAGATGGGGGTGTTGAACGTGCGCTCGGGGAAGGCCTCGGCCAC
>SKRJ01000366.1 GCA_007118555.1 Anaerolineae bacterium
TATGCCATGAGCAGCGCCCCTGGTGCTCGCTGATGGGCTATGAGGCTGATTCGCTTGCCAGACAGTGACCGTCGCCTGTGCCCCTGCGCCACAGAGCTGACATGTCGATGCCCACGCTGAGCGTGTGTTCGGCGTGGGCACCTCTGCCATAGCAGGCTGAACGGTTACGTCACCTACCGGACGCTATACCTCGATGACCTCGATCCCCAAAAAGTAGCAGGCATCCACCAGCGCCTGGGTCTGGTTGCCATAGATCATGCTGGCATGGTGCACGAACCCGTTGCTGCCGATGGTGGTATAGAGCTTGGCCAGATCATCCACCTCGACCCACGCCCAGGTGAAACGCGCCTCTTGGGCCTCGCCCTCTTCCAGCGCCGTGCCCTTGGCGAGGAGCATCTTGAACTCGTCATCGTACTGCTCCAGGCGAGCAAAGGTCACCTCGCCAGCGCGTAGCTTGAAATGCGGCATGCCCCGCTGGTCGAGCAGGATGTCGCTGGACGCCATCGAGGGCGGTGCGTTACCCACATGCCAGGCCAAAAAGACGTTGTCGCGCTCGGGATGCTTGAGGTTCCAGTCGGTGAGGAAGGGAGCCTCCTCGCCCAACGCGGCCTCGTACTGCATCAGCATCGCCAGGCAGCCCATGATGTCGACCTCAAAGCCCACCATGACGGCCTGATCGGTCAGGCGGCCCTGCACATAGGGCGGCACCACAAAGCCCGCGCCCACGCCCAACAACTGCTTTTCCTCAGCCCAACGCTTGACGATGGCCTCTACCTTGGCGACCTGCGCAAGCCGCTCCGCCGGAATGTCCGACGTATCGGCCTCGGCCTCGATCGCGCTCACCACCGACGCCACGTCCGGGTCGTCATCGTCCAAAGCCTCTACGGCGGCCTGCAGGCGCATGGTCTCCATAGGGATCACCCGGATGCCATACGTGGAAAGCAGGATCTTTTCGTCGATGGAGCAGGTCTCGAAAGCGGCCGGGCGCGGCCCGATCTGGCCGATGTAGGCGCCACGAAAGGCCCGCACGACGGCACAGGTGCGCACAAAGCGTTCCACCGCAGCCACAAAGGCCGCATCCTCGGGGTTGCAGATACCGTAAAAGCGGTAGGGGATGTTGCGGCGGTACAGCCCCGACGCAATGGACAGCGTGCCGCAGAACGAGTCGCTGGTCTGCGCCTCCATCGTCGGCAGATAGAGATCGGGCGATTCCTCTGTGGCAAACACAAACACGGGGACGCCGGGGAGTCCCTCTGCCACCATGCAGGCCGAGATCTCGTCGGAAAAGTCCATCCCACCGATGAGAATGCCGTCGACACCCTTTTCCTGGAACAGCTTGATCACCTTGCGGGCATCGTCGTCGTTGCGAACGGTGCCAGCCTGGGTCAGGCTCTCATCTGGCGTGACAATCTCGAGTCCGGGCACATCGGCGAGGGCCTGGATCGTGCGCTGCTTCATTTCCATGGCCCACTCGTCGCTGTACGCGCGGCTATCACGCTTGGCCGGAACAAATCCTACTCTGACCGTTGACATACTAGACTCCTTTGCATCTCCAGATAATGATAGGTCGTTGGAGACATACAGCCCCCATTCGTACCATAGATGCACTGCGATGTCAAAGGCAGTCTGCGTCCAGACGGTTGCAAGAGATACGGGTCCAGCGCTCCCAAGGCCCCGTCAGAGTCTACTCCTCAACCTCTTCTTCGGCTTGCTCGTACTGCTCGAACAGCTCATCGAGCTTGCTCTTGTTCGCCATGCGCTCCAACGCAACAAAGTGCCTCAGCTCTTCTTCTTCCATGTGATGCCGGTTCATCTCGTCCAAGACAGAGGCTTTGGCCATAAAGACGTCGCCATCGGGGCTGAGATCCATGAGCTCCCGCAGAACCGTTCGGGCCGCATAGTGTTCCTGCTCCCCTTTTAGGGCCTCCTGCTTGGTCTCGCCCCCGGCGGACTTGAGATACGCAAACAGCGAGGCCTCTTCGCCAATCATATGGGGATAGACCTCGTTGTAGAACTCTTGGAGCAGGTTCGTTCGCTCCTTGGGATCGGTAGCCGTGCGAAGCTTGAACCCCAGCCGGCGCTGCGCGGCGTGGTCCTCTAACAGGTGCTCGATATACTCGTGAGTCATTTCTCTACTCTCCATTGTTCTAATTCAGATCATCGGTTCGAGCCGCATCACTATCGCCGGCGGCTCGGTCGGCAGGAAAGGTCGCTCGCCCATCCCTCGTGCATGGGACAATGACCATAACCAGTATAGCATGACTCGGCAGGCATGCATGGTGGATTGGACGAAATGCGCGCCCCTATTCGCATCCAGGAATGGCGTCGAGGCACGAGCCACCTGCCGAGAGCAAGGTGTAGAGAGATGAGACTGTCCGTGAGCTACACACGGGCAAACGCGCGCCGTGCGGCCACCAGCCCGCCGCTTGACAGGGGTCCAGGCCGGGGTATACTCGCTATGGGCTATGTCAAGTGTTGGCCACGCCTGATCGAACGCTAGCAGGCCCGAGACCGTTACGCTACCGATGGCAAGGTGCGCAAGGTCGTATCCGCCGTTGTAGCCCATGGTGCTATCGCGAAATGGGATTGGCGAGCCAAGGTCGCCTCGTCATAGACAGTCTGGTTCTCATCGTTGCCTGAACCCCGTCTTGCAGGGTATCGATCCAAGGGTATGCGTCTGCACGCCCTCGAACCCATCATCTCCCTGTTTCGTTGTTTCATCGCTCGTCCTTCCGGGCATGGGCAGAGGGTGCTTGCCCACCGCACGCGCTCTCTGATGCTGTGACGTACTCCTCGCGCTCCTGTGGTGCGCCCGAATCTGCGCCTGTATTGTCGTGGCCTGCTGACAAGCCTTTCCGCTCGCCGTGTTTGCCGTTCGACAAAGGAGAGGACCATGTCAGACCTGAATCCACTCAATCAAAAGCCCGTTTCACGACGCTCTCTGCTCAAGATGGCCGGATTGGTCTCGGGGGGACTCTTTTTGGCCGCCTGCGATGCCGCGCTTGATCCGGCCGATGAGCCGGCCGATGCGCCGGCCCCCATTGACGAGCCCGATACGCCGGTTCCGGCGGACGATCCGGCCCCTGAGCCCGAGACCCCAGACCAGCCACGCCACGGCGGCCGGCTCCGGTGGGGCACCGAGCTCACGCCGGATGGCTTTCTCGATCCGGCCCTTGGCGCGGGCCTGCCCCTCACCTTTGCCAACTGGATCTATGAGCCGCTGGTCAATATCAACGAAGAGTTTTCCGAGCTCGTTCCCCGCCTGGCGGTATCGTGGCGCCCTGAGGATGAAGGACGTACCTGGATCTTTGATCTGCGCCAGGGCGTGCGCTTTCACCATGGGCGCGAGTTTGTGGCCGATGACGTGGTGCACACGTTCGAGCGCATCCTCGACCCCGACTTTGGTTCGCCGGGCCGGCCCGTGTTCAGCAATGTCGCCAACGTCGAGGCGCTGGACGACCACACAGTGCGCTTTACCCTGAATACCGCCAGCGCCGACTTTGCCACCAGCCTGACTGGCTTTCAGCCCAAGATCGTGCCCTACGACCTGACCGATGACGAGATCAACAGCGAGCCGCGGGGCACGGGGCCATATATGATCGAGAACTATGCGAATGCCGACCGAATCACGTTTCAGCGCAACGAGGAGTACTGGGAGGAGGAACGGCCCTATCTCGACGAGGTCGAGATGATCTCGATTCCCGAGGCCACGACGCTGGTCAACACTCTGCAGGCGGGCGATCTCGACGCCATCCGCCTCTTGCCGATCCCCATGCTGCCCATTGCCGAGGGAGATCCCTCGCTGCAGCTTTCCTTTGGCCCGGCCATCTACAAGGACTATATGTTCATGCGTCTCGATGTAGAGCCGTTCAACGATGATCGGGTGCGCCGCGCGTTCAAACTGATGGCCGACCGCGAGGCCATGACCGAGCTCGTTTGGGGGGACGCGATTCCTGCCCGAATCGACGATGACAACCCCGTCATCCCCACCAATCCGGTCCATGTGGAGACCGAGATCTGGCAGCAGGACCTGGACGAGGCGCGACGACTGTTGGAAGAGGCAGGCTATGAGGATGGGCTCGAGATCGATCTGTGGTGCATGAACGACAAGTATGGCGTCATCGAGTTCTGCCTGGCCTTTGCCGATTGGGCCGAGCAGGCGGGCGTCACGGTCAATGTGCAGGGTATGCCCTCGGACCGCTACTATGCCGAAAAGTGGCTGGAGGCGTCGTTCGGCACCGTGGGTTGGTCGCCTCGTACGACAGCCGACGAGCAGTTGCGCATCGCCTACTCGTCAGAGGCTGCCTGGAATGAGACCCGCTACGAGAGCCAAGAGTTCGACGCCATGTTGGACGAGGCCCTCGCTGAGACGGACGAGGCGCGCCGCGCCGAGCTGTATGAGCAGATCCAGCGCAAGCTGATCAAAGAGGGTGGCCAGATCATCCACTGCCACTATCCCTATGTAGCCGCCATGCGGGAAAATGTCCACGGCTACAAGCTGCACCCTATGGACGACCTGGATCCCCGCGGCGTCTGGCTCTCCTAGCGCAGACCCGACAGGGGCTCGAGCTGGCAACAAGATGGCTCCCCGATGGCGACCAAGAGCCGCCACCGGGGAGCCATGTTTCCTTCCAGGCCGGGAAGCGCGCCCGCGTCATGTCCGGGCCGCAGACAGCCTATGGCGCCGACAGCCGCCCCGTAACCCGCGCCCAAAAGAGCCCCAGATACTCGTACACCGCCCGCTCGCTGCGCCAGAGGGAGCGGGCGTCGGGATAGAGCCGGTGGATGCGCGGCGCATCCCAGCCGATAGACGGAGGCGACTCGATGGCATAGTCGGTGGGCGCAGCGATCGGATCGAGGCCCTGCGCCCTCAGAAGCGCCATGGAGCGCGGCATGTGCGAGGCCGATGTCACGAGGATAAAGGGCTCCTCGTCCAACATGTCCCGCAGGATGCGCGCCTGGTCGGCGGTGTCCCACGACGCGCGCTCGATGACGATATCTTCCGGCGCCACCCCCAAAGCCACGGCATAGCGATAGTTGGTGAGGCGCTCGTAAGGAGCGTTCAGGTCACAGCCGGGCCCGCCGCCCGAGAGGATCAAGGTACAGGCCGGACAGACCTGATAGAGACGGATCCCCTCGATAAGGCGGATGGCGCCCGAGTCACCCACCTGCTTTGTCACCGGACGCGACTCGACCATCATGCCGCAGCCCGCATACACCACGATGGTATTGACCTGGTCCCAATCGAGGGCGGCCAGCTGCGCGGGCCCCAGGGCCGGATAGCGGCTCTCCAGGGGGTACAGGAGAGCGGTGCTGGTCACGGGCCAGGAAAAGACGAACAGCAGCCCCACCCCAAGGAGCGAAAGGGCCTTGCCGGGCTTTTCGCCGCGCTTGGACCAGGACAGGGCGATCCCGACGACCAGCACGAGCAACGTCAAAGGGAGCGGAAAGAGCAGGCGCGACAGGGCCTTGCGCAAAAAGAACAAGGGTCATCCATCCCGATTATGTCGAATGACTGCCGGCGCCAGCAAAATCGAGGCCACACCCATCAACTCGCGCGCTCAAACAGGCGGCGCTTTTTCTCCTCGGCGCCATAGGCATACCGGGGATAGTACTGGTAGCCATAGTAGCCGCCATAGGCGCCTTTGCGCGGATCCCCCACCAGGTTGACGATGACGCCCAAAAAGAGCTTGCCGACGCGCTGGAGATCCTCGGCGGCCTGGAGCAGGACCGCGGCCTTGGTGCCGCCCGCCTCGGCCACGAGGATGGTGCCCGTGGCAATGCCGGCCAGGATGCTGGCGTCGGCGGCGGCAAACAGCGGCGGGCTGTCGATGATCACAACATCACAGCGCTCCGACAGCTCCTCGAGCAGGCTCCGCATGCGATCCGAGCCGAGAAGCACGGCGGGGTTGGGCGGGATGGGGCCCGCGGTAAGAATTCGCAGGTTCTCCTGAGCTGTGGGACGCAAGACCTTGTCCACGTCCTGGGCCTCGCCCACGAGCAGCGAGGAGAGGCCCTCTTCGTTGCGCAGATCGTGGACCCGATGCAGCGACGGCCGTCGCAGGTCGGCGTCGACGACAATGACGCGCTGGCCCGCCTCGGCCATGACGGCCGACAGGTTGGCCACGGTGGTGCTCTTGCCCTCGGTGGGGCCGGGGCTCGTGATCAGATAGACCTGGGCATCCATGTGGGCGGGCAGCGAGTAGCGCAGGTTCATCTGGATGATGCGATAGTTCTCGACCTCGAGGGCCTGGGGCTGCTCGAGGGCCAGAGCCCCTGGCGCGGTGCCGTTCTTGCGCTCCATGGTAAACACGGTGCCGAGGGACGGCAGGCCCAGAATGTCCTCGACCTCACCCTGGGTTTTGATCGAATCGTCCAGGTACTCGAACAGAAATGCGGCGCCGCCGGCCAGCATCAGGCCCACGATGGCGGCCAGCACCGTGTTCTGTAAAATCCTGGGGCTGGAGGGGCTGCGCGGCAAGACCGCTGGCTCGATCACCTGTAGATAGTTGGTGGCGCTGCTGCTCAGATAACCCAGGAGCGAAGAGTAGTTGGAGCGGTGCTCGTTGAGGGACTGCTGTAGGCGAGCCAGTTCCCAGGAGGAGATAGCGTCCCGGTTCTCGACAATCGCATGGCTCAGATTACGAATCTCGATCTCGAGGTCGGTCAACTGCATCTGTACAAACTCGCGGTAGGCCTGCTCCTCCCGCTCGGGGGCGCTGGGGCTCTGCAGGATCAACTGACGCGCCAGCTCGTTGGCCGTGTCCCGGGCCCGACCCGGATCGGTGTCGGCTGTGGTGAGGCGCAGCAACTGGGTGTTACGGACCAGCGTGACCGTGACCTGGGGCTCACGGGGCAGATTCAGGGCCGCCATGGTCTGCTCTAGCACGGGACGGGTCTTGACGAGCTCGGCATAGGTCTGGGCCAACTTTTCGCTGGTCTGCAACTCGCCCGTGGTCGGGTTGACCAGGTCGAGGCCACCGCCCACCATGATGAGGGTAGACGCCTCGTAGGTGGGAGCCATGCGGCTGCTGATGACAAAGGCGCCAACCGCCCCCAACACGGTGCACACCGCGAAAAGCCACCACCATCTGCGAACTATCCACCAATATTGTCTGAGTTCCATACGTCTTTTTCCCCTAACAACACTGTCGACTATACCACTATGGAGCCCATACGATTCCCATGCCTGTCACACATACGCCTCAGCGAATCCATACTGTATCCCATAGGAGACGAATGGGCAAACCCCGCTTGGTCAACATACGGGGTGAACGCGCGCAAGAGCCGCCAGTATTCGCCTTCAGCCCAGACCAAATTGCGCCAGGTGCTGCTCACCAAGGATCAGGACAATATCCACATCACTCTCTGGGATGCCCTCCCGTCGGATCGACTCGCTGGGAATGCCCAGAATGACCGCCAGAATCTCGGCCTGATACTTTACCTCGGGACAGGTCATGATCACGCTATGGGTATAGTCATCGCGGTCGGCCAGCTCGGAGCGGACGACGCGAAATCCTCTGGCGGTCAGAACCTCGGCAGCCGCGTCGGCCAGTCGGGGATCGTTTGTGCCGTTGTACAGGGCAATGCGCCCGCCGTCGGTGGCCAGCTCGGCCTGCACCAGGCCGGGATCGTCCGACCAACGCCCCGAAACGCCCAACAGATCATCGACCATGGGGTGGATCCGATCCCAGCGAGGTAGCTCGACCATCCATCCAGCGGGGGTGACCACCATGGTCGTCATGCTGCTGTCGATCATCCCCCGCCGAATGTCCGCCTGATCGATGCGCTTGGCGATAGAGGTGAGCGCCAGCATCTCCTGGAGGCTCAGATCGGTCTTGACCGTGTCATCGGCCAGCCGAAGCATACGCAGAGTCGTCGAGAGGGGCATATTCAGGCTGCGCACGCGAGAGGCGGCGGCCATGAGTACCTTCTGCTGGCGGGCGATGCGGTCAAAGTCGCTCCCCTGCCGCCGCGTGCGGGCGAATCGCAGCGCCGACGGGCCGTCCATGTGCTGCGGTCCGGCTGCAAAGGGCGGCACAGCCGGATTGACATGAACGGTGACCCCGCCAATGGCGTCGATCAAGCGCTCGAAACCGACGAAATCCACGATCACATAGTAGTGCACGGGCACCCCCAGCATCTGAGAGACCGTCTCTTTGGCGAGACCCCCACCGCCCCCAGAGCGCCGCTGCGACTCGCCCACGAAATGAGCCACGTTGATGCGGCTCTCACCATAGCCGGGGATCATGACCCACAGGTCGCGCGGGATAGAGAGCATGGCCGCGGTATCGTTGGATGGATCGATCGAGACCAGGATCATGGTATCAGAGCGCGAGGGCCCCTGCTCGCCGGGGCGCTGGTCGATGCCCAGGAGCAGAATATTCACGCGCTCTTTTTTCACGATCATGTCGGGCAGCTTTTCCTTGTCCAGGCGGCCGGGCAGCGCCTCGGGAAAAACCACATTCTCGATGAACGGCAGCCCCAGTCGACTGATCCACTGTCGAAAGCTGGCCCACGCATTCAGGTCGAGCGCCGTAACCGGCGCGAGCGTTGGTTCTAGGGTCGGCGTCGGCGCCTCGGGCGTGCTGGTTGCCAAAGGGAGCGGCTCGACCGCAACGGGCTCCTGAAGCGGGGCATGGCGACATCCTGCATAGAGGCACGCTGCCAACACCAGGAGCGTCAACCCTATTAGTGCGCGAGCGTAACGACGGTGCGAGAGCATATGCAGCTTGATCATGGTCTGCGAATCACCCCTTTATGGCGTTCGATCTGGATGTTACCTCACAAGCCACGGTGCCCTACAGCGCCCGTATGCAGGTCTGGCGACGGCCCCGATTGCGATATTACAAGGGCGGGGCGGCGTCTCTGGACCCGATCACGAACAGCGGGCAAAGCGCCGCCATACGCCCCATACGAGGTACGCCTCAGGTTGAGCCTACCGTACGAGCAGGCGCCAGAGAGGCAAGAGTACCCCTGAACAGGTGATAGAGCACGGCGATATCGCGGGACGGGCCACGATTCTTGATGTAATAGAGATCGTACGGCAAGTCGGCTACTGGGTCATGGTCGCTTGCGGATGCACTGGCATCCCGCACCTGTGCCCAGCCAATCAGGCCCGGGCGCGTGATCGCTCGAAGCTGTACCAGCCCAGCCAATGCGGGATCGGAAGGCAGTGCCGTCTGCAGAAGGGGGCGCGGACCAATGAGAGTGATCCGTCCCATCAAGAGATTCCAGAGCATGGGCAGGTCTCGCAGCCAGGCAGGAGCGGCCTCATAAAAGCGCAACAGACCGAACGGCTTGCCCTGGCGCCCCACACACGGCGTGGAGAGGATGATCGGCGCCTCGGTATCACCCCGTCGCGTCAAGCCGACCAGGATCAGGGCTACACCCCAAAACGGTAGACCGAGCAGGGCACATAGCAGATCGCCTACACGGCACACTGCGTCCCACGCCCTCAAGACGAGCTCTCGCTCCTGTACATGCCCAATCCAGGCAGAGACGTCCAGGTGCTCAATGGGCATCTGCCCCAACCAGGTCTCATAACAGGATGCGATGGACGAGATCGACAGGCCTGCCTCCGACCATTGAGACACCAGGCGCGCCACCTCGGGCTCCTGGCAGAGTTGTGGATCGATCACGATGGTATCCTGGCGTCCGTTATGAGGGAGCCCCAGACGCCGGATCTGAGAGACAAAGGAGCCACCAGCGAAAGGACCATTGGCCCGAGCATCGATAGAGAGGACATCCACCACCTGTACCTCGGAGACGGAGCCGAGGGCCTGGACGAGTGGCTCGATGGCACGACGGCGTCCGACAAGGGTGATGCGTTGTAGCGGCACCGGCGCCCAAAGGACGGCATAGGCCGCGCGCCAGGTGATCAGGCCCAGCGCCGCGGCCCCCATAAAGACGAACCAGGTCCACAGAGGATTGATCAGGGGGACCGAGATAAAAGGCACCAGAATGTGTACCGGGCCGGCAACCAGGAGAGCAAAGGCGGTCAAGGCCAGGACGCGATTGGCGTCACCGGCGACCCTGAGCTCGTAGACTTCGATGGCAGAGGCGACGGGGATCCAGATGGCCCAGAGCAAGAGAAACCAGCGTGACCAGCCCCACAGGTCCAGCTCGCTCTGGCGATCCATAGGCACATGGGGATGTAGCCCCAGGGCCAGCCAGAGAGCCAGACTGAGTATGACCAGATCCACGAGGAGCAGCAGGACGTTATGCCCTGTGCGATCCTCGAGTTGAGGCGTCGCCTGCCAAGTCTCGCTCTGCATAGCGTCCATCGAATCCTCCCGGTATGACTCGATCGAGGTTCAGGGCCTCGGGCTCATCGGACTCTTGCCAGCCGCGAAAAGGTTGGCGCCGAGATGCCTCCGCGCCTTGTCTGTCGAATGCCTGTCTGCATCGCCCCGCTCAGTGCACAAGGCCAAGATCCTGTGCGGTTCGGGAGCATGCAAAGCATCAGCGATGCTCCCCTCTTGAGAGAGCGTTTTGCCCGAGTGCAGGCCAGCGGGTTCGTCCGGATCAACCTTATGTGGGCGCAGGCCTGCCGGAGCGGTCCTTTCCTCAGCCATGTGGATCATACCTATTGGAGCGTACATGTCAAGGACAAGCGTCGCTCCACTCTGACACGGGATCGCCAACCGCGGCGATTCGCACATCATGGGACGATCTCCCCGAGCGCGCCCTGGATGGTTTCTGATAGCAACTCCATCGAGTAGGGCTTTTGGAGAAAGCCAGCCAGACTGTCGCGATCCAAGCCAGCCCCAAGCTCATGCTGGCTATAGCCACTGCAGAGCACCACCGGCAGATCCGGGTCCAGGCTATGGAGGGCAGCATAGGCCGACGCCCCGTCCATGCGGGGCATGGTGAGATCCAGGAGCACGCAGTCGATCTCTCCGACATGCTCTCGGTAGACATCGAGGGCTTTTTCACCATTCTCGGCAGCGAGGGTGCGGTAGCCCAGACGGTGCAACATCCTTTCGGCCGCCTGCCGCACGATCTCCTCGTCGTCGACCACCAACACCGTGGCATGGCCATTGGACGCACGACGGGGCGATGCAGGCTGGCGTGCTATGGCATGGTCTGCAGCAGGCTGTAACTCGCCCGAGGAACGCTCTTGGGCCACCGGGAAAAGCACCCGCACGGTGGTCCCCTGCCCCACGACGCTATCCGCCAGGATGGCGCCAGTGTGGCTGGTGACAATGCCCTGCACCGCCGCCATGCCGAGGCCGCGCCCCGAGGACTTGGTGGTGTAAAAAGGCTCCAAGATGCGATGCAAGGTACCAGGCGCGATGCCACAGCCGGTGTCCTTGACCTCAAGGTAGACGTACTCGCCCGCAGGCGGCCTGTTCTGCAACATCGAGCGAGAAAGATAGCGATCATCGCAGGTGCGCATGCCGGTGCGGAGCTGGATACAGCCCGGCTCGGTGGCGATGGCCTCGGCGGCGTTGGTGATCAGGTTGATCACCACCTGCTGGATCTGGCCCGGATCGGCCATGATGCGTGGCAGGTCGTCGGCCAGTTCGAGGTCCAGGGTCACGTTCTTGGGAATGGCCACCCGTAGCATGTGAGCATTCTCGTGGACAACTTCGGACAGACTCAGCGGCTGCGGCTGGACCTGTCCGCGACCAGAGTAGGTCAGCATCTGACGTGCCACGTCGGCGGCACGCTGTCCGGCCTGCATGGCAAGCTGGATGCTGCTGTGCGCCGGCGAATCCGCGGGGAGGTCGGGCAGAGCCAGGGTCAGGTTGCCAAGGATGGCCATCAGCAGGTTGCCAAAGTCGTGGGCCACGCCCCCGGCCAGCACGCCCAGACTCTCCAGCTTTTGGGTGTGGAGCAGTTGGCGCTCGGTGTCCAGCCGCCTCTGCTCGGCGGCCTTGCGCTCGGTGATGTCATAGGTGATGCCCACGAGGCCAGCCACCTCTCCCGCCTCGTCGTGCAGGGGCAGCTTGGAGGTCAGGACCCAGCGCGGCATACCCTTGTGGACATGGTATTGCTCTCGGTCCAGGATTGGCTCTCCCGTAGAGAGGACCTGACGATCATTGGCCACAAAGCGCGCTGCCGCCTCGGGCGCGTAAAAGTCATGGTCGGTCTTGCCCAACACCTCCTCCTCGGACGTCGCGCCCAGGAGTTTCAGGTTATGGCGATTGGCCAGGGTCTTGCGGCCCTCCAGGTCCTTGACATACACAGAGGCGGGCAGATTGTCGATGACGGTGCGCAAGAGCTGGCGTTCCTGGGCCAGGGCCGCCTCCGCCCGTTTGCGCTCGGTGACGTCGCGGGCGATGCCCTCGATGGCGACCGGTTCGCCGTCCTCGTCATGGATCATGACATTGCGCTGCTCGGTCCAGATCACCTGGCCATCCTTGCGGACCCAGCGCAGCGTCAGGGGCGCACCGTCGGGCGTGTCGCCGCTGGTCGCGGCATCTAGCAGAGGGCGGTCATCCGGGTGCACAAGCTTGTATCCCAGATTGGGGTCGGCATAGTGCTCCTCGGGCGTATAACCGGTAATGACAGTGGCTGCCGGACTCACGTAGGTAAACCCTCGCTGGGGCTCGAGCCGATAGCGATAGATCAGGTCGGGGGCGTTCTCGGCCAGGCGGCGATAGCGATCCTCGCTCTCACGCAGGGCCTCC
Organism: Anaerolineae bacterium; assembly: GCA_007118555.1. Taxonomy (GTDB): domain Bacteria; phylum Chloroflexota; class Anaerolineae; order UBA1429; family UBA1429; genus UBA1429. The sequence goes on from SKRJ01000366.1 coordinate 12,639, forward strand.
TCGGCCTCTTTTCGCTCGGTGACGTCCAGCATGAATCCATGCAACATGGTGGGCTGACCGTCGCGCATCTCGACGCTGACCACATCGCGGATCCAGACGATCCGGCCATCGGCGGCGATCATGCGGTACTCGAACTCGTGGTCGCGGCCCTGGGCGGTGCACTCGGCGCAATATCGGGTGGCCCATTCCCGGTCCTCGGGGTGCAGGATCCCGGTCCAAAAGGCCATGTCGGCCCAGTCCTCGGGGGGATAACCCAGGATCTCGGCGGCCTGGGGCGCCACATAGGTCCAGCGATCGCTATCGATGTCGTACTGCCAGAGGATGGCGGCGGCGGACTCGGCCAGGCGCCGCAGGCGCCTCTCGCTATCACGGAGGGCCAGCGTGGCATGCTTTTCCTCGGTGATGTCACGCACCATGGCAAAGGAGCCTGCATAGGCACCTTCACCGTCCAAGGTCGGCGTCGCCGTGACATGGACCCAGACCTGGCCCCCATCCTTGCGGACGAGTCTCCGCTCGTAAGAGTCAGACAGCCCCTGGCGCCTATGTAGCTGCATCTCTTTGTGGGCATCGAGCTCGTCAAAGGGGACGAACCTGACGGCGGGCTCACCGATCATCTCCTGGGGAGTATAGCCAAGTATCTCGGCCATCCGGGCATTGACATAGGCCAGGCCTCCGTGGGCATCCTCCTCAACTACCCCCTCGCCAGACATCTCGACGATGCGGCGAAAGCGTTCCTCGCTCTCGCGCAGCGCCTCTTCGGCCAGCCGGCGCTCGGTGACATCCTGGGTAACGCCTACGATACCGAGCATCTCACCGTCGGGGCCCAAGAGAGGCAACTTGGAGGCGAGGGTAAACCGCTGCTCGCCCTGAGGGTCTTTTAGCCAGCCCTCGCAGTCGATGATAGGCCTGCGGCTCTCGAGGATCTGGGTATCCTCGGCCGTGAACTGCTCCGCCCTTTCGGGAAAGAGCTCGGCGTCGGTCTTGCCCAGGAACACGCTCTCGTCCTCGGCCCCCATCCAGGCCAGATCAACGGGATTGGTCAGAATCTTGCGGCCCTGCAGGTCCTTGGCATAGACGGCGAGGGGCAGATTGTCGATCACGGTGCGCAGCAGACGGCGCTCCCGTGCCAGGCGCTCTTCCGCCTCTCGTCGCCCGGCCAGATCGCGCTCTACCCGCTGGCGGAGGTCGATCACCGACCCCACGACGCCGCCCATAGCTACCAGGACGCCCAGGCCCACGGCGCCGCCCCCGTGCAGGATGTACGGCAGATCGCCGGACCCGACGCCGGCCATGAGCCCCAGTGCGAGGGCTGTTGCTGCCACGCCCATGGCCAGGCCGACTTTGGCGCCAAAGAGCCACGCGACCAGCACGACGGGCAAAATGGCAAATGTAGCCATAGAGGGGCCAAGCCTTTCGTGGAGAGACAGGTAGGCCAGGGTAAAGACCGCCAGACCTGTCGCCATACATAGCAGTGCAGCCAGGGGGCTCCGACGCGCAAGCCAGCGGGCAAGGCACTTGTGAGCGGGTACAGATTTCCTCATGCGTCTTCCTGTAATGGTTGCGGACGCTAGCGACGTCAGTTATCGGTAAATGAGCCAGCGATCGCGCCCGCGGGCTATCCGCGAATGGGAACCAGCCAGGGGACACGCGAGAGGGTCAGAGGCTCAACTGCGGACGCAGACCTCCCCCTCGCCAGCAACCCCGGGGCGGCGAACCTGTGCCGCGCTTGGCCCTGGCAAGCCAGAGCCTTGATGTTACGCGAGTATATCCAACCGGACGCCGAGCCCGCAAGCGCAAAAAGCGCCCGAGCCCCACTCTAGCGTAAAAGAAGGACGTGCATCGATGTAAGTTCCGTATAAATGACGTCGTCCGCACGAATCCTCTCCAAGCAGAACGGGCAGCCCCGGTGGGGGCTGCCCGTGTACGACACAAGATTGAGCGAGCTAGACGCGCTCTTTGTCGCGCTCCTCGCGGCGCCGGGCGTCGGCCTTGATCTGGTCGATCTGGTGCTGCGGCACAATGTCGTAACGGACAAACTCCATCGTATAGATGCCGCGGCCCTGGGTCATGGAGCGCAGGTCGGTGGCATAGCGCTGTATTTCGGCCAGCGGCACCTCGGCGGTCACAACGCCGTTGCCCCGGGTCTGCTCCATGCCGAGCACCTGGGCGCGCCGGGTGTTCAGGTCGCCCAGGATGTCGCCCATGAACTCTTCGGGCACGGTGACCACGATGCGGTAGACGGGCTCCAGCAACACGGGCCCCGCTTGAGGCATGCCGTTGCGGAAGGAGAGCTGGGCCGCCAGGCGGAACGCGATTTCCGACGAGTCCACGCTGTGGTAAGAGCCATCATAGATCACGCACTTGAAATCGACGGTGGGATAGCCGGCCAGGATGCCCTGATCCGAGATCTCACGGATGCCCTTTTCGACGGCGGGGATAAAGGAGCGCGGCACCGCGCCACCAAAGATCTCGCTATCAAACTCGAACCCCTGCCCACGCTCCAACGGCTCAAAGCGGCAGTGGACATCGCCAAACTGGCCGCGCCCGCCGGACTGCTTCTTGTGGCGGCCCTGGGCCGTGGCGGTCTGGGTGATGGTCTCGCGATAGGCGATCTTGGGAAGATCGGTCTCGACCTGGACGCTGAACTTGTTCGCCAGGCGCCGCGTCGCGATCTGGATGTGGGACTCGCCCATGCCCGAGAGGATCGTCTCGTTGGTCTCGGTGTTGCGCTCGACGCGCAGGGTCGGGTCCTCTTCTACGAGGCGCGACAGGCTCGAGCCAAGGCGATCCAGGTCGGCCTTGGTGCTGGGAAAGATGGCGACGGCATAGAGCGGCTCGGGATACTCGACAGCAGGCACCTGATAGGGGGCGCCGCGGTCGCACAGGGTGTCGTTGGTGGCGGTGACATTGAGCTTGCTCACAACGCCGATATCGCCGGCGGCAACGCTGTCGATGGGCTTTTGATCCTTGCCCCGCACAGCATAGAGCTGCCCGACGCGTTCCTCTTCCTGCTTGTTCGTGTTGAACACGCGGCTGTCCGACAGGAGCTCGCCGCTGTAGACGCGAAAGTAGGAGAGCCGGCCCACAAAGGGGTCCGCCATGGTCTTGAACACCTGGGCCACCAGGGGGCCGCTGGCGTCCGCATCGAGGATCATCTCTTCCTCAGCGCCTACGTTAAGGACGGTGCGCTCGACCTCGGCAGGCGAGGGCATAAAGGCCACAATGGCATTGAGCAGAGGCTTGATGCCGCTGTTCTTGGCGCCAGATCCGGCCAGCACGAGCACGAGGTCGCCGTTGCGCGAGCCGGTGGCCAGGGCCTCGCGGATCTCGGCGTCGGAGAGCTCTTCGCCATCGAGGTATTTCATCATGAGCTCGTCATCGACTTCGGCGGCGTACTCCATCATCTCCATGCGGGCCTCTTCGGCGGCGTCCTGCATGTCGGCGGGAATGTCAACGCCATCCTGGCTGGCGCCCAGATAGGCCTTCATCTCGATGAGATCGATCACGCCCTGGAAACCCGAGGCCGCGCCGATGGGAATGGAGATGGGCACAAAGGTGGCGTCAAACTTGCTGGAGAGGCTCTCCATGGTGTTGGCCAGGCTGGCGTTGTCACGGTCCATCTTGTTGATGAACACCATGCGGGGCAGACCACGCTCGTCCATAAAGCTCCAGTGGACCTCGGCGCCAACCTCGACGCCTGAAGCGGCACACACCACCAGGATACCACCGTCGGTGGCGCCGATGGCGGACTTGACCTCGCCCACAAAGTCCATGTAGCCGGGCGAGTCGATGACGTTGAGCTTGGAGCCCTCCCACTGGGAGGGGAGCACGGCGTTGTTCACCGAAAAGCCGCGACTCTGCTCCTCTTCGTCGAAATCAGAGGCGGTGTTCCTATCTTCGACCCGGCCCAGGCGCGAGATGGCCCCCGTGTCAAAGAGGAGGGCTTCCGCCAGAGAAGTCTTGCCGCAGCTCCCATGCCCCAGGAGCACGA
>SKRJ01000270.1 GCA_007118555.1 Anaerolineae bacterium
AGGATTTTACGGACATCACAGTAGAGCTTCCCCCCGGCTGGATCATGTGGGACCAGGGCGGCCCTGAGGACTATGAGGGCCATGGCACCCACGTGGCCGGATCGATCGCGGGAGCGATCACATCCGGGCGCATCATCGGTGTGGCGCCCGAGGCCAGCATTGCCAACTACAAGGTCATGGTTGCCGTGATCACGGATGAAGCCGTTGCCACGGGCATCGGCTTTCAGTCCTGGATCGTGGACGGGATCATCACCGCCGCGGATGACGGCGTTGACGTGATCAACATGAGCATCGGCGGCTGGCGCGACATGAGCGAGCCCGGTGGCGCGGCGGCCTATGTCGCCTACCTGCGTGCGACCCAGTACGCACGACAGCAGGGCACCCTGGTGGTGGCCTCCTCCGGGAACAGCGCCCTTGACCTGACCCGGATGAGGCCGGTCTTTCACGTGCCTTCCGGGACGCCTGGCGCCATGTCGATCAACGCCACCGGCCCCGATGACTCGTTGGCGTTCTACAGCAACTATGGCGCCGCAGAGACGCGCGTGGTGGCACCCGGCGGCGACATATCCGCGCCCCCGTTCAGCTACTGCCTGAGCGCCTATAGCCCGCTCAACGCGTGGGCGCCCGGCGCTGGTTGGGTGTTCTCCATCGGCACCAGCATGGCCGCCCCCAAGGTGGCGGGCGTGGCTGCGCTGATCTACGCCGAGAACCCCGGCATCAGCCCGGCACAGGTAGAGGCCCTGCTCATGCAGACGGCCGACCCCGTAGCGGGCCCCGGCTCTAGCCCCGAGTACGGGCACGGCATCGCCCATGCCTATCGGGCACTGACGGGGAACCGGTCCCCGCGCTAAGAGCGCATGACGATGCAAGAGAGGGCGCACGATATGTACGCCCTCTTTTTCGTGAGTCATATGGTTGGCAAACCCTGTCAGCAGCCGGCGTTCGCCCTCAGAAGCTGGTGTGCTCCGTCCGTGCGATGATCTCGTCCTGCAGAGCGGTGCCCAGGTCGCAAAAATAGTCGCTGTAGCCGGCCACCCGCACGATCAGGTTGCGGTGGGCGACGGGGTCCGCCTGGGCGGCCCGCAGCGTGTCAACGTCCACCACGTTGAACTGGATGTGGTGGCCATCCAGCCCAAAGTAGGCCCGCACCAGGTGCACCAGGTTATCCAGATCCTCGTCGGTGCGCAGCAGTTGCGGCGCCAGTTTCTGGTTGAGCAGCGTGCCGCCGGTGCGCACATGGTCCATCTTGGCGGCCGAGCGGATCACCGCCGTGGGCCCGCGCCGGTCGGCGCCCTGCACCGGCGAGATCCCCTCCGACAGAGGCGTGCCGGCCCGGCGGCCGTCGGGCGTGGCGCCAGTGACCGCGCCAAAGTACACATGCACCGTCGTGGGCAACATATTGACGCGATAGGTGCCGCCGCGGGTGTTGGGACGCCCCTCGACGGCCCGGTAATAGGCCTCGAACACGGCCCGCATCTCGTCGTCCGCCCGGTCATCGTCGTTGCCATACTTGGGCGTCCGGTTCAGCAGCTGCTGGCGGAGCCGCTCCTGCCCGGCAAAGTCGGCGTCCAGCGCCGCCACGAGATCGGGCAGCGACAGGGCGCCCTCGTCATAGACCTGGTGCCGGATGGCGGCCATGGCATCGGCCATGGTGCCCAGCCCCACCCCCTGGATGTAGGAGGTGTTGTAGCGCGCGCCGCCGTCATGATAGTCGCGGCCCCGGGCGATACAGTCATCGATGAGGACCGAGAGGAACGGCGCCGGCATCTGCTCGGCATAGAGGCGCTCGATCACCTGGTTGCCCCGCACCTTGACGTCGATCCAATGGCCGAGCTGCCGCTCGAACGCCGCCATCAGGTCGTCATACGTGGCGAACGCGGCGGGATCGCCGCTGCGGGGCCCGATCTGACGGCCCGTGCGCGGGTCCACGCCGTTGTGCAGCGTCAACTCCAGCACCTTGGGCAGGTTGAAATAGCCGGTGAGGTTATAGTTCTCCTTGCCAAAGGCGCCCGTCTCGACGCAGCCGCTGGTGCCCCCCTGCCGCGCATCCAGGATCGTCTTGCCCTGACGCAGCAGCTCTTGCACCACCAGATCGTTGTTGAACACCGAGGGCTGGCCAAAGCCGGTGCGGATGATGCGTCCCGCCCGCTTGATGAACGCGTCGGGATTCTTGCGGCTCACATGGATCGACGCGCTGGGCTGGAGCAGGCGCATCTCTTCCACCACGTCCAGCAGCAGCCAGGTGACGTCGTTCACCCCGTCAGAGCCGTCGGGGCGCACGCCGCCCAGGTTGATCTGGGCGAAATCGGTGTAGGTGCCGGACTCTTCCGCGGTCACGCCCACCTTGGGCGGCGCGGGCTGGTTGTTGAATTTGCACCACAAGCACTGCAGGAGCTCCTCGGCCCCCTCACGGGTCAGGGTGCCCTCGGCGAGGCCGCGCTCGTAATAGGGCAACAGGTGCTGGTCGAGCTTGCCTGGCGAAAAAGCATCCCACGGGTTGAGCTCCAGGGTCACGCCCAGGTGCACGAACCAGTAGGCCTGTAGCGCCTCGTGGAAATCCCGCGGGGGATGCTCGGGCACATGCCGGCACACGGCCGCAATCCGCTCCAGCTCGGCGCGGCGGCCCGGGTCCGGCTCGCTCTCGGCCTGCGCCAGGGCCTCGTCGGCATGGCGATGGGCCAGTTCGATGACCGCCTCGGCGCTGATGGCCATGGCCCGCAACTGCTCCTGTTTGGCCAAGGCCCCGGGATCGTTCAGGAAATCGAGGTCTTCCAAGGCCTGCGCAATGTCGTCCAGCAGGCCGCGCAGCCCCTTGCGATAGAGCTTGTCGTCCAGGACCGTATGCCCCGGCGAGCGCTGCTCCATGAACTCGGTAAAGACGCCGGCGTCATAGCCCGCCAGCCAGTCGTCGGTCATCTGACGCATGATCAGCTCGCGCATCGTGCGTCCCCGCCAAAAGGGGATGATCTCGTCGGCATAGGCCTGACGGGCGGCGGCGCTCACGCCAAAGGCGGTCTTTTCCCGGGTATCGAGGATCTCGAGATCGTCCAGGGTGTGGCAGCAGAGCTCGGGATAGGTGGGCGCCGCCTTGGGGACCGACCCCTTTTCGCCGACGACCAGCTCGTCGGGGCCGATATAGACGCTGACGTGGCGCAGCAGGTGGCGAAACGCCAGGGCGCGGCGCATGGGGGCCGACATGAGCCCCGGGCTTTCGCGATGGAACGCCGTTACGAGCTCGGCGCGTTCGCTGGAGAGCGTCGGGACGGCATCCAGGCTTCGCTGGCGCAGACGGCGCACACGCTCGGTCATGGACATGCGAGACCTCCTGCCGGAATATCGTGAGTGCATCCCCATGATACCACAAGCGCCGCACGACCGGTAAAGCGCCCCCAACACAAGCGGACCGTTCGACATCAAGCGACATCCCGCGTATAAATAGGGGCCAATCGAGCCGATGCTCAGGGAAAGAGCCCACATCATGCGTCCCTGTTCAAGACACCACATCATCATGGTCGCTTTCTCGTCACCCCTCGCGCTTCCGTGGAAGGGCGTGAACCCGTGCTTTGCTGTGCAGGCAGGGCATCCATGAGCGAGGGCATCAAGGCGACGGCCCAGACCGCCTCGAACAAGGCGCCCCCCGCCCGCTTTGCGGCCAATGTGCTGCAGTTGGTCTCGGGGGCGGCCCTGGCCCAGATGCTGGCCTTTGGCCTGACGCCGGTCATCGCGCGGCTCTACTCGCCCGAGACGTTTGGCGCCGCCGCGACCTTTGCCGCGGCGCTGACCATCCTGAACGCCATCGTCACCCTGCGCTATGAGATGGCGATCCTCTTGCCCGAGAGCGATCGGGCGGCGGCGGCGCTGGCCTGGGGCAGCCTCCTGGTCGTAGCCCTCTTGAGCGGCCTGCTCTATCTGGCGATTGCGCTCTATCGCCCCGTGCCGGAGGGCTCCGTCCTGGCGTTGATACCCCACCTCGAGCTGCTGCCTTGGGCGGTGCTGCTGGGCGGCATCACGCTGGTGCTCACCCACTGGGGCATCCGCCAGGGCCGTTTTGGCCTGCTCTCGACCAAGCGAGTGGCCTCCGCGACGGTGGCAGAGTTAGGACGGGTGGCGTTTGGGGTACTGGGGCATGACGTGCCGGGCAGCCTGATCGTGGCCAACATCATCGGCGTCGGCATGGGGATCCTGGTGTTGATAGGCGGGATTCGCCGCCAGTTGGAGATCCTGGCGCGTCCGCGCCTGGCCGAAGCCCTCTTGGGGCTGCGAGAATATCGTAAGTTCCCACTATTTGCCTCCTGGGCCACGTTGCTGAACGCCCTCTCCCACCAGGTAACGCCTCTCGTGCTGGGGCTCTTTTTCGCCGCCGGCATCGTCGGCCACTATGCCCAGGCCAACCGCATTACCGTAACGCCCCTGATCCTGATGAGCTCGGCCATCACCCAGGTGTTTGCCCAGAGCGCGGCCCGCGCCCGACGTGACGGCACCCTCCCCGGCTTGGCGACCGCTACCGCACGCAACATCCTGAGGCTGGCGTGGTATCCTGCTGTGGCACTCTTTTTGCTGGGCCCCGAGCTGACCATCTGGTTCCTGGGGGCGCAATGGGCCGTCGCAGGCATCTATGTCCGCATCCTGTCGGTGTGGATGCTCGTGACCCTGGTGAGCGATCCTCTCACGGCGCTGTATGCCATTCTGGAGCGCCAGGAGATCGGCCTGGGGCTCAACATCACGCTCCTGGCAATGCGAGTCGGCGGCCTGGTGATCGGCGGCCTGCGTCAGGATCCGTTGCTGGCACTGGCGCTGTTCGCCGGTATGGGGGCCCTCGTGAACCTGGGACAGGTGGTGCTGCTGGTGCGGCTGGCCGGTGGCCGCCTGCTGCCCGCCGCGGGCACAGCCCTGTTGTGCCTTGTGTTCACGCTGCCTCTGGCACTCCTGACATGGGCAAGACCCCTCGCAGGCTCGTCACCCAGCGTGGCTGTATATGTCGCGCTGGCCGGCGCCCTCCTCTATGGCGGGCTGTGGCTGGCCGCCGACAAGATCCTGCGGGGTC